>NZ_CBRA020000086.1:0-78185 GCF_000469945.2 Paenibacillus sp. P22
AGCCGATAAACAACCAAGGAACAACKGGCCGCAGCTCAGCCAGAGGGACAAAAGTATGCCCAGCTGCTTCTCTACGAGGAGAGCAGGCGAAGCGGGCGCAGCCTGCTGCATCTGCTGCCGGCGCTCGGAGTGTCGGCCTTCATGCGGCCTGTCTGGCAGCAGTTCCTCCGCACGGGCGATGCGGTGCCGCTGACGATCGGTCTGATCGTGAACGAGCAGAACTTCATCGAGAGCCGGGTCGTCCAGAACGCCTACTATCGGCGCAAGGTGCTGGGCACATTCTACTTCGGCATGCAGTCGGTGCTGCAGCTGAACCAGGTCGTGTTTCCTTACGGCCGGGACGAGAGCGGAGAACCGCTGCTCGCAGGGCTTATTCTCGAGGACTTCTCCGATCTCAAGGAGCGGATCGAGTTCGGCAAGCGGCTGTACGCGCTGCTGTTCGGAGTGCCCGGGGTGGCGGAGGGCGTCCTTGAGTTCGCCAAGAAAACCCGCCATACCGGGTCGCGGAGCGACTACGCCCCTGCGATGTACGCATCTGTACGACGCTCCCCGCCAACCGCCGCCTACCGGGAACGCCTCTCCGGCGGACGGCTGCGCGACGGCGCGGAGCCCCTCTACAGCCCGCCGCTCCAAGCGGCCTGGTCGGACCGTCCCGTCGATGATCCGGAGCCGGGGGACTGGTTTGCGGGCACCGCTTCCGTCCTGCCGTATTTCCGCGGCTTGCCGCTGCCGCATCCATTCGAGATGACGGCCGACTACCGCATCGCGCTCGGCAAGGTAGAGCTTGCCGTGCTTGCCGCGCAAGCAGCCGGTGCCGCGGCCAAGCCGGTTCCATGGACGACACCGTCCGCAGAGGAAGAGAGCATGGACTAGGTCGTCCAGCCGGCTCCGGATTGCATCCGGACCGGCTTTTTTTGTCTTGCCGGCATGCCGCGGGCATCCGACGAACGGCCGCTCGGGCAGCCGCAGCCGAAGCAATCACCTGTTCGCTTGGCGTCCGGAGGGCGATGTCGTATGATAAAAGCACAACCGAGATCAAGCTCTGCCATCCAATTCCAGCTTCGGGCGGTGAGACGATGGGAAGCAGACGGTTTTTCAGCCTCAGATCCAAAGTTCTGCTGTTCGCCGTGGCGGTGGCCGTTATTCCGCTTGTAATTGTAAGCGGTTTCTCGACCTTCGAATCGACGAAGCTCATTCAGAGCCAGGTCGCCCAGCTGAAGCTGGAAAGCGCGCGTGCCGTCTCCAGCCATCTCGACATGATGATGAACGACGTCAATACCATTTCCCTGAATCTCATCCAGAATCGGGATGTGTCCGCTTATCTGTCCTCGAAGGATCCTGCCGCCAGGCAAAAACAGCTCTCGCGCATCCTGTCCATCTGCAACGAGCAAGCCTTCAACAAACCTTATCTGTTTTCGATTTATTTGCAGGATCTCGCCGAAAAGGGCATTGACACCAGGGGCGCGCTCAACGCCATCCCTCCCGACCGCCTGCTTCGCGCCAAGGAACGGAAAGGAGGCGACAGCTGGTATCCCGACAGCGTCTACGTCCAGAACAAGGAAATCAAGGTCATCACGATGATCCGGGACATCCGGGATATCAACGATGTCGGCCGCTCGCTGGGCGTGCTTAAGATCAATATTCCGCAAAGCAGCATCCTGGAGCTGTACCGCAGCAGCATGCCGGGAGAGAGTCCGTTTTATTTGCTGGACGGAAGCCGGATCGTGCTCACCTCGGAGGAGTTTCATCCGGATGGAGGCAGCAGTCCTCCGCCGCTGCCGCCAGGAGGGCTCGGCTCCGCAAGCGAAGGGCAGTACGTCGCAGAGCTGGACGGAGAGAGCTATTTGGCGGTATACGACCGGATGAGCCGTCCGGACTGGCATATCGTGGAATTGACGCCGCTGCGGCAAATAGCGGAGCCTGCAGCGGTGATCCGGCGCTTCGCTTACGCCTCCATGCTGGCCAGCCTGGCCGTCTGCCTGGCCTTCATCCTCATCTTCGGATCCAAGGTGTTGAAGCCGCTGAAGAAAATCCGGGAGCTTATGCGCCATGTGGAGCGAGAAAACTTCGGCGGGCAGATGGAGGTGAAGGGCAGCGACGAGATCGCGCTGCTGTCGCATGGATTCAACCGGATGTCGCGCAAGCTGGATGAGTTGATCAACGAGGTCCATGTGTCGCGGATGAAGCAGAAGGATGCCGAGCTGAAGGCGCTCGAGGAGCAGATCAATCCCCATTTCCTCTACAATACGCTGGACATGATCTATTGGATGTGCCGGATGGAGCGCGCCTTCGAGACGTCGCTCATGATCAATTCCCTGTCCCAGCTGTTCCGGATCGGCCTGAACAGCGGCAGCCGCTTCACGACCGTCGAGAAGGAAGTCGAGCATATCCGCCATTACATGGCGATCCAGCAGAAGCGGCATGACGGCGGAATCCGGTTTCTGGAAGAGATCGATCCGTCCGTCCTTTCCTGCAAGGTGACGAAAATCGTGCTGCAGCCTCTCGTGGAAAATGCGGTCCGCCACGGCATCGAGCCGGGAGGCGGGGAGGGCAGGATCCGGCTGCGGATCTACCGCCAGGGAGCCGATCTTCTCTATGAGGTCGCCGATGACGGGGCCGGAGCGGATGAGCAGGAGATTCTCTCTCGGCTGGAAGCATGCGAGTCCGGCAAGGGAAACGGGAAGGAGGGAGGGCTTGGCTTGACGAATATCCGCGATCGGATCCGGCTGAACTACGGCACCGGCTATGGAATCGATTTCCGGAGCATTCCGGGGAAAGGCACAGTCGTTACCGTGCGCCAGCCATGCACAGAGGGGGAGGCTGTCCATGTTCAAGGTCATGCTGGTTGACGATGAGAAGATGGTGCGCAAAGGAATACGGATGTCCATCGATTGGCAGCGTTACGGCGTCGTAATCGCCTCCGAGGCGCGCGACGGCGCGGAAGCTCTGGAGAAGCTGCGGGAGGAGCCGGTCGACCTCATCCTCTCGGATATCCGGATGCCGGTCATGTCGGGCATCGAGCTGGCGCGCACCGTCAAGCAGCAGTATCCGGACGTGGAAATGGTGCTGCTGAGCGGTTATGAAGACTTTGCCTGCGCCAAGGAGGCGATGGCGCTCGGCATCCGGCATTACCTGCTCAAGCCGGTGCTGGCCGACAATCTGGTGGAGACCGTATCGGGACTGCGCGACGAGGAGAAGGAGCGCAGGCTCCGGCGGCAGGGAGAGCAGCTCAGGGGACAGCTGCTCCGGGCGAGCGCTCCTCTGCTTAAGTCGAGGCTGGGTCGCGGGGATGCTGGAAGGCAGGATCGGCCGGCAGGAGCTTCTCGAGCAGGCGCGGCTGCTGGGCATGGAGCTGGGAGGGCCTCCCTATGCCGTATTCGCGGCCGAAGTGGACGGCTACCGGCAGCTGCAGGAACGTCTCACTCCCTCGGAGCTGGACGCTTACGGATATGCCTTGCTGAACATCGCCGAGGAAACGCTCGCCGCAGCCCCGGGAAGCCCGGTCTGCATAACGGCGATCCGCCCTGGCAGGCTCGCAGGAATCCTCCCTATGCCGAGCGGGAAGCTTTCTTTGGATGCATTGGAACGGGTCGCGGCAAATGTCCATGCTTGTCTGGGCGTTTCCATTGCGGTTGGCGCCTCTCTGCCGGTCTGCGGTCTTGAGGACGCGGGACGAGGTTTCGTTGAAGCGCTGGCTGCCCTTCGCCAGAAGGCTGCTGCCGCCGGGGGAGGAGTCGCGGTGTATAAGAGCTCCCATCCGGAAGCTCGGCAGCCGGAAGATGCGCAGGCTGCACTTGCAAGCGAGGGGGATCAGCAGGCTTGCGCGGAGGAGACTGTCCGCAAGCCTTGCGCCGCGAGCCGCCTCGTCAAGGAAGTCATCCGCTTCGCCGCCGAGAACGGCGACAAGCCGATCGGATTGGCGGAAGCGGCCGACCATGCGGGAGTGACGGCAGCTCATCTAAGCAAGGTGTTCAAGGAAGAGACGGGAACGACCTTCATCAAGTGGCTGACGAGGCATCGGATGGAGGAAGCGCAGCGGATGCTGCGGGACAGCCGACTGAGGACGGCGGACATCGCCTGCAAGGTCGGCTACCAGGATTATAAGTACTTCTCGCTGATGTTCAAGAAGCATGCGGGGATGTCCCCTCGGGATTACCGCAGTCGATAGCCGCCAGAAGGCAGGGGGAGAGTCGTTCATGCTCAAGCGGATTGCGGCGGCGCTGCTGCTTGCGGTTCTCATACCGGCCGCCGCCGGCTGCAGGAGCGGTCCGTTGCCGCTGCCGTCTGCAGCCCCTGCTGCCGGGACGGGCGAGCCGCTGCGGATCGCGCTCACGGATTCCTGGCTGCCCACCTCTACGGCAGCCGTCGATGTCGTCCATCGCGAGCTGGTGGACCAGTTCCGCCGGGAGCATCCCGGCCTAGAGCTGAAGGAGGATGTGCTGGACAACAACGCCTTGAAGCTGAAAATCAAGACGCTCGCAGCCGGCAACGCGCTGCCCGACGTCTTCATGGTTCTCGGCTCGGATGCCCGGATGCTGCTCGGCAACGGCTTGATCCAGCCGGTGGACGACTTTCTGGCGGCCGATCCTTCCTGGGGCGGAGGATTCAGGCCCGAGGCCTTCGACGACTTCACCTTCGGCGGCAGGCGGGCAGCTGTCCCGATGCAGATTACGGCGACCTCGCTCGTATTCTACAACAGCCGCATGTTTCGGGAAGCGGGCTACGAGCATTTCCCGGGAAGCTGGGAGGAGCTCCTCCAGGCGCTGGAAACGATCAAGAAGCGCGGCTATACACCGATTTCGTTCGGCAACAGGGATGCCTGGGTAGGAGGCTCGTGCCTGTTCAGCACGCTGGCGGAGCGCTATGTCGGGGAAGCCTGGATCAATGATGCCGTAGCCGGAACCGCCGCATACACGGACGCCCCGTTCGTGGAGGCGCTTCGCGCCGTTCGCAGCTTGGCCGATCAAGGGCTGCTTAACGCCGACCGGGGAACGCTCGACAACGTGCAGCAGCGGGAGCTGTACTATCAGGGCAAAGCGGCGGTCGTGCTGGAGGGAGGCTGGGCCGTATCCTCGTTCGCCGCAGATGCGCCTCCGGCCATAGCAGCTGAGACCAGGCTGGCGCTGCTGCCCGCCGTACGGGCCGGGCAGGAAGGAGCCGGCCTTGCGGTATCCGGCGGTTCCGGCTGGGGACTTGCCTTCAAGGCCGGCCTGAGCGGGGACCGTCTTGAAGCCGCATTGGAGCTTGTGAAGCTGCTCACCGGCTCGGAACAGGCCAATCGGGCCGCCGAGAGCGGCGACTTGTCCGGCTCGTATCCGAACGAATACGACGAGAGCGCTTCGACGCCGCTGTTCCGGGAATATCTGTCCTTGATGCGGCAGGTCCGCCTGACGCCGGTATTCGATGTGCGGCTGCCCGCGGGCGTTACCGAGGCGATGTACGCCGGCATTCAGGAGCTGCTGCGGCCGGATTCGGAGCTGACGCCGGAGGCGCTGGCCGCCAGAATTCAATCAGCCGCAGACGCAGGAGGATAGATGCGCGCTTGAAGAAGGGGGGTTGCGGGACGATGAGGGGAAGAAGTGCGGATAGGATCGGCGATTATGAGCGGATGACGATTCAAGCGGAGATCTTGTTCAAGACGGATGGACGGGGAACGATGACCGCGGTCAATGAGCCGTCCGGTTCGGCGGCGCCGCTTATTTTCCTCGGCAGAACGGCGGAGGGAGACGTCGTCCGCTTCGGCGAGGATTTCCCGGACGGTCAGCGGGAGGCTTTTGACCGTGATTTCGGGAAAGGCCGGCCAGGGCTGGGGCTTGGAGAACTGATTCGGAGATGGAATGGGATCCGGGAGTTGACGTCGATCTGGATGGGGCCGGCTTATCTGTTCAGGAATCCTGTTCAGGCAGCGGGCGGAGCCATCCGCATTACGAGCGAGAACAGGAGCCTGCTTGATTCCGGATTTCCGGGCTTGGCCGAAGGACTGGAGGAACGCCAACCGGTTTTTGCCGTTGTCGAAGACGGGCTGGCCGTGTCGGTCTGCTTCAGCGCAAGAAAAGGCCTCCTTGGAGCGGAGGCCGGACTGGAGACGCTGCCGGGCCATCGAGGCCGGGGGCTCGCGATCCGGTGCGCGGAAGCCTGGGCCCAGGCGCTGCAGGCAGACGGCATGCTGCCATTTTACAGCACCTCATGGGACAACTTCGCTTCGCAGTCGGTCGCACGCAAGCTGGGCCTGCATGCATACGGCGTGGATATCCACGTTCGTTAGAGCCTTCAAGTCTCGGCGTAGAAAGGAATCAAAAAAGAGGACCCGCGGGGGTCCTCTTTTGCCTTAGAAAATGACATTCCGTACTAGTACTAGCAAAGGAACGCGCGCGTAATGATGACGAGCAGAATGAAGAGGACCAGGATTGCTGCCGTGCTCATTCCAAATCCGCCGTAACCGCAGCCTACGCCTTCTCCGCCGACGACTCCATAAGACATTTGTCATTTCTCCCTTCGGTAGACTGCGATATCCTATGCCTGCCGTTCCGGTTATGGCTGGACTCCGGGAGAAATGGGCGTGAAAATGGGCCCTTCCGCTTGAGGAGATCACGCCGACCCTAGCATAAGCACAAATATACCTCCCGTCCAAACATCGCTGCCGGTAGATACATAAGGTAGGGTAGACTCAAGTGAAGGGGGAAATGGAAGATGTCTGAAGTCGGCCACGTCAAATCGATCAGCACAGCCGCTGTTCTGGTCCTGTTCATTCTGCTGGTCATCGTAAGCGCCTCTTTCCTGTACTAATCAGGTAAAATCAGCTTTCCACATGAAGACGCGGAACGAAAGCTTCCGCGTTTTTTCATTTTCATTTTCCGTTTCCGTTTCGGCATGGCGGACGGGACGTCCCGATTCCCCGGCAGCGGTCTATAAAACTGCGGAATACCCTAGCATAAGCACAAATATTCCTCCCGTCCAAACGTCGTGCATGGGAGATACATAAGGTAGAGTAGCAAGAACGAAAGGGGAAATGAAAAATGTCCGAATATGGTCATGGCAGACTCAGCACAGGCGCCATTCTGGTCCTGTTCATCCTGCTGGTCATCGTAACCGCATCTTTCCTGTACTAATCAGGTAAAAATCAGCTTTCCACATGAAGACGCGGAACGAAAGCTTCCGCGTTTTTTCATTTTCCGTTTCCATTTCAGCATGGCGGCTGCGCCGTCCCGCCCCCCCCCTGCAGCTGTCTATAAAACTGCGGAATACCCTAGCATAAGCACAAATATACTTCCCGTCCAAACATCGCTGCCGGTAAATACATAAGGTAGGGTAGACTCAAGTGAAGGGGGAAATGGAAGATGTCTGAAGTCGGCCACGTCAAATCGATCAGCACAGCCGCTGTTCTGGTCCTGTTCATTCTGCTGGTCATCGTAAGCGCCTCTTTCCTGTACTAATCAGGTAAAAATCAGCTTTCCACATGAAGACGCGGAGCGAAAGCTTCCGCGTTTTTTCATTTTCCGTTTCCGTTTCGGCATGGCGGACGGGACGTCCGATTCCCCTGCAGCGGTCTACAAAACTGCGGAATACCCTATCATAAGCACAAATATTCCTCCCGTCCAAACGTCGTGCATGGGAGATACATAAGGTAGAGTAGCAAGAACGAAAGGGGAAATGAAAAATGTCCGAATATGGTCATGGCAGACTCAGCACAGGCGCCATCCTGGTCCTGTTCATCCTGCTGGTCATCGTAACCGCATCTTTCCTGTACTAGTTCAAGGAGCGGATGAGGGCGCATGGGGAGACGCGGAAGGCGAATTCCGCGTCTTTTTCATTTCGGTTCAGGCTTCCGCCTTGCTCCGGATCGCCGTGCAGGAGGGGACGGCTGTCTATGAATCTGCCGGCTCCCCTAGCATAAGCACAATTATACTTCCCGTCCAAACGTCGCGTCCGGGAGATACATAACGTAGAGTAGAACTTGTGAAAGGGGTTTTGAATCATGTCGGAAGCTGGCTATGGCAATGCTTACTCCAGCACAGGCGCCATCCTGGTCCTGTATGTGCTTCTCGTCATCGTCGTTAGTTCTTTCATGTACTGATCCGGTTCAAAAGGGTGCTTCAAAGGAACAGGCGCGGAATGCTAGATTCCGCGTCTTTTTGATTTGGTTCCGATGCATACGGTCCATCCGGGCACCCGGCTGCCGCTGCCTCTGTTGGACGATTCAAGGGAGATGCTCAAGCATGCGGGCAGCGACCGCATCAGCCTCTCGTTGGCGCTCAAGGATGGAACCTCTTCATGATCGGCTTCTATACAGGCAACAACAGCTTTTCGGCTGGCGCCTACGGTACCGAAGAGCTGAAAAGGCTCCCTGTCGGCGAACGGCAGCGGATCAAGAAAGCAGCCGGAATGTACATTTTTTTCGTGGAGCCGTGAGGGACGGAGCTTCAGCTCCGGCGCATTGAGCGGGGGCTATTTGCCGTTTTCGGGAAGGGAGCGACTGTCCTTCATTCGGTTGGCGCAACTAAGCCTCCATAGCATTTCTTTGGCTTGATTGCGATGGCAGCCGGATGCCCATGCACGCCTTCTGCCCGATGCATAGTTGATATAGCATCTCCCTCAAAAGGCTGTGAACAGATGCCCGATCGGTTATCCCAACGAATGAAAGCCGCTTGCCGCGGCAAAAAAATTTCGCCTGTCCTCGCTAACGCAGGCTGGACCTCGTCGAACTGGAGCGGGTACGCGGCAACCGGCAGCAAAGGCGCGTTCCGAAGCATCTCCGCTTCCTGGAGCGTGCCGCTCGTGCTGCCCTCGGCGCGATCCTCGTATTCCTCCGCCTGGATCGGCATCGACGGCTACAACAACAGCTGCCTGATCCAGACCGGAACCGAGCATGAGTACGTGAACGGCAAAGCGAACTATTACGCCTGGTGGGAAATACTGCCTCAGGCCGAGACGAGGATCAAGCTGCCGGTATGTCCCGGAGACCTCATCGAGGCTTCCATCGTCAAGCTGACCCTGTCCAAATGGCTCATCCGGCTACGCAACGCCACCCGCGGCTGGCTGTTCCGGACCGTTCAGGCTTATAAGGGGCCGCAGACGTCGGCGGAGTGGATTGTAGAAGCTCCGGCCATCGGCGGAGTCATCACCCGTATGGCCCGCTTGACCCCGGCAGCTTTCCGCCGCTGCCGTCTCAACGGCCGCAATCCGAAGCTGACTGTGGCGGAGCGGGGCATCATGGTTCAGAAAGGCCTTGTCACGGCGGTTTCTTGCCGTCCGAACCGCGCCGGGGACGCATTCCTTGTCCGCAGCGTTCGCCTGCGCATCCCGGCGGCCGACGTTTCCTGAGATCCGCAGCCGCAGATCGGAGGCTCTACCCCAAAAAAATAGATATAATCCCAAAACTGCCACCATTTACGGTCCTTCGAGGCCGTTTTATACTTGTTTATGTAAACGCTTACTTAAGGGAAAGGCATCCAATTTAGTTGAGGAATGGGGAGAGGAAGCCATGAAGCGTAAAGCGCTAGCCTTAACGTTCGCCTCGGTCATGATGACGGGGTCGCTGCTGGCCGCATGCAGCAATTCCACGCCGCCGCCAACGAGCGCGGCGAACACCGGAGGAACGGAGGCGACCAAGGAGCCGGCCGCGAGCGCCGATCCTTCGGCCAGCCCGCAGCCGACCGCGAGCACGGACAGTTCCGGCGGAGCCAAGGAAACGCCGCGCAACGAGACGCTCTATATCAACGGCCTGCAATGGGGAGCGCCGACCAACTTCAACCTGCTGAGCGGCAACCCGGCTTTTCCGATCAACTACGGCAACTCCCGCGAGCTCGTGTATGAAACGCTGTTCATGATCAACATGATCGACGGAAAGCTCGAGCCTCTCCTCGGCAAGTCGTACAGCTGGACGGACGACAAGACGCTGCGCATCGAGCTGAACCCCGACGCCAAGTGGAGCGACGGCCAGCCTTTTACTTCCGATGATGTCGTGTATACCTATGGCCTCGGCAAAAAATACGAGCTCAACTGGTCCAGCTACTGGGATTACATCCAGGATGTCAAGGCGGACGGAGCGAATGCGGTCGTCATCAGCCTGAACCCCGCCAACGCCAACAAACTGACCGTAACCGAGAGCATCGAGCTGATGCCGATGCTGCCGAAGCATATATGGGAAGGCGTCGAGACAAAGTCGAACAACGACCTGGCGACGATCCGCAAGGAAATGAACGCCGACCCGGTCGGCACCGGGCCTTACAAGCTCATGTTCTACAACGACCAGAAGATCACGCTCATCCGCGACGACAACTATTGGGGCCAGAAGCTGTTCGGCAAGCTGCCCGCTCCGAAATATATCACGCATGTCATCTACAAGGACAACGCGGCCGGAGACCTGGCGTTCAAGAGCGGCCAGGTGGACGTCTCGCAGCAGTTCACGCCGCAAGTGTGGAAGATGCAGGAGAAAGCTCCGATCAAGACGTTCTTGAAGGATGCGCCTTACTATTTGCCGGGATCGATGCCATCCATCTTCTTCAATATGTCGAAAAAGGGCCTGGATTCGCCGGAAGTCCGCAAAGCGATCGCGATGTCCATCGACTACAAGAAAGTGTCGCAGCTGGCCATGAGCGGCTATTCGGGCGACATGAAGCCTTCGCTGACGCTCGATACGCCATCGGAGTCCAAGTTCGTCGACCAGGACGCCATCAAGCCGCTGCAGTGGACGACGGACACCAAAGCCGCGAACGCGCTGCTCGACAGCATCGGAGCGAAGAAGGGCAAGGACGGCATCCGTGTGCTGAACGGCCAGCGTCTCGGTCCGTACGAAGTCGAGTGCCCGTACGGCTGGTCCGACTGGAACGCCGCGCTGGAGATCGTCGCCCAGAGCGCCAAGGCGATCGGCATCGAAATTCGTACGAAGTTCCCTGAAGCTCCGGTCTGGACGAACGACCTGCAGACCGGCAAGTTCGACATCATCATGAACACGCCGGCCGGCAATGTGACGCCAAGCAACCCGTGGAGCCGCGCCCGCACGATCATGTATTCCAAAGGCGTAGCGCCGGCCGGCGAGATGGCGTTCTGGAACTGGGGCCGCTATAAAAACGACAAGGCTGATGAGCTGATCGACAAGATCCCGACCGCATCCGAAGCCGACGCCAAGAAGATGTACACGGAGCTGACGCAAATCTGGCTGAAGGACGTCCCGTCCATTCCGCTGATGTACCGTCCGTGGGTGTTCTACACCGTGAACGAGTCGGTCTGGAAGGGCTTCCCGGTCGACGGGGACGGCAGCAACATTCCGCCGCAGATCGCGATAGACGGGGCGGGCATCAAGGCTCTGTATAAAATCACGAACTGACTTCGCTGGCAAGGCGGCCGCTGCGCGTGCCGATCTCTCTTCCGATCGCGGTTGAACTCGGATGCTCTCGATCGCTTGACCCCTTGCAGGGTAAGCATCCTCGATCAAAGGCGAACGCGCTGCTTCTCCAGAGAGATTCGGCCCGCTGCTCCGGGCAGCCGAACCGAACCGCCGCTGCGCGGATAGTCGAACCGAACCGCCGCGGCCATCTCCGCTTCCGGGCACGCGTGGACTCGGAAGCTTGCACGGCTATGCCTCGACCGCAATCATTGCCTCGCAACCACAGGGCCGCCGCGTATGCGGCCGGCCCTTCTCCTTAAAGGAAGGTGAAGCTCTTGAATGCCTATGCCCGCTATTTCCTGAAGAAGTCCGGCTGGTATCTCGTCACGCTGCTGATCGCGCTGATTCTTAATTTCCTGCTGCCGAGACTCATCGAGGGCAACCCGGTCAGCACGATCGCTTCCCAGGTGTCGCAGGGAATGACGGACAGCGATTCCATCAAGAAGGTGTACGACAACTTCATGAAGGAGTTCGGGGTGGACAAACCGCTCCTCGCGCAGTTCGGCATTTACCTCAAGAAGCTTGTCACCGGCGATCTCGGAACATCCTTCGGCCTGTATCCGCGCAAGGTATCCGACATCCTGATGGCCGCCGTCCCCTGGACGGTCGCGCTTCAGCTGCCCGCCATCCTCGTCGGCTGGATCATCGGCAACGTGCTCGGCGCGGTGGCCGCCTACCGCAAGGGCGTCTTCGACAAGGTGCTTTTCCCGGCGGCGCTGTTCGTAAATTCCATCCCTTTTTTCACCCTCGCCATCATCATGCTGTACCTGCTCGCGATCACGCTCAAGTGGTTTCCGATGTCCGGAGGCTACGATTATCAGATGGTGCCGCATTTCAGCCTCGACTTCATCCTCTCGGTGCTCCGCCACCACACGCTGCCGTTCCTCTCGATCGTGCTCGTCACGATCGGCGGCCAGGCGATCGGCATGAGAGAGATGAGCATCTACGAGCTGAACTCCGACTATGTGCTGTACAGCAAGCTGCTCGGCATCCGCGATTCGCGCGTGGCGCGTTATGTGTTCAAAAACGCCATGCTGCCGCAGATTACAGGCCTTGCCCTGTCCATCGGCACGATGGTCGGCGGCTCGCTCATCTGCGAGATCGTCTTCAGCTACCCCGGCATCGGCACCTGGCTGTTCACGGCCATCCGGCAGCTGGATTACCCGCTCATCTCCGGCTGCACGCTGCTGATCGCGCTGACGGTGCTGCTGGCGAACTTCACGATCGAGATCGTCTACGGCATCGTCGATCCCCGCATTAAGGCGTCCCAAATGGAGGAGAACTGAGATGAAGCATTCCGCCGGCATTCTGATCCGTTCGCCCAAGTTCATGTTCGGCGCCATCATGCTGCTGCTGATGGTCGCTCTTGTCGTCATCGTACCGCTGATCAACCGGGCCGATCCGCTGTCGATGGAGGCGCTGGCGTTCCAGCCTCCGGGCGGGGGGGCTGCTGCTCGGCTCCGACAACTTCGGCCGCGACCTGTTCCTGGAGCTCGTCTACGGCATCCGCACCTCCATCATGGTCGGCCTCGTCGCGGGCGTCTTCGCCACGATCATCGGTCTGGCGATCGGGCTGCTGTGCGGATACGCCGGGGGCTTTCTCGACAACATCCTGACCGCGGTGACGAACATGTTCATCGTCATCCCGTCGTTCATCATCCTGATCCTGATCTCCGTCAGCATCAACTCCCGCAGCTCGCTGCTCGTCGCCCTGATCATCGGCCTTACGAGCTGGCCGTGGACCGCGCGGGCGGTGCGCGCCCAGACGAGCTCGCTGAGGAACCGGGATCATGTCAATCTGGCCAAAATATCCGGACACAGCACGCCGAAGATCATCGTCTTCGAAATTCTGCCGTATATCGCTTCCTACGTCGTCATGGCCTTCATCCTCCAGGTCGCTTCCGGCATCCTGTCGGAGGCTTCCATTTCCATGCTCGGCCTGGGGCCGTACAACACGATCTCGCTCGGCATCATCATGAACTGGGCGCTCGTCTTCGAAGCTCCGGTCGCCGGGGCGTGGTGGGCGTTCATCCCGGCCGCCTTCTCGATCGCCGTCATCACCTTCTCGCTGTACATGATCAACACCGGCATGGACGAGATCTTCAATCCGAAAATCAGGAGTGAGCGCGCATGAGCCGGAAGCTGGCGGACCCTGCAACCCGAACTTGCCCCCGAGCCCCTGCGGCGCGTACTGGAGGTCGAAGGGCTCAAGACGTACTATCGGACGCGTCTGAACGAAAAGGTGTTCGCCGTCGACGGCGTCGACTTCGCGCTCGAGGAGGGCAAGGCGCTCGGCATCGCCGGCGAGTCCGGCTGCGGCAAGTCGACGCTGTCGATGAGCCTGATGGGCTTTTATTTCCCGCCTCTCTATTACGGAGAAGGCTCGATCTCCATAGGCGGCATCGACATCATGAAGCTCGGCAAGGAGAGGCTGCGCAAGCAGATTCTCGGCCGGGAAATCGCCTATATTCCGCAGGCCGCGATGAACGCGCTCAATCCGACGCTGAAGATCATCCGCTTCATCGAGGATCTCATGAAGGAGCATCAGCCGAAGCTGACGAAGCCGCAGGTGAGGGCGATGGCGGAGGAGAGATTCCGCACGCTGCATCTCGCTCCGGAGGTGCTGGACGCTATCCGAGCGAGCTGTCTGGCGGCATGAAGCAGCGGACCGTCATCGCCATCTCGACGATCCTCAATCCAAAGGTGCTCGTGGCCGACGAGCCGACCTCAGCGCTCGACGTCACCTCGCAGAAGGCGGTCATCCGCCTGCTCAAGGAGCTGCTGGACAAGAAGTTCATCCGTTCCCTCATCTTCATCACGCATGAGCTGCCGCTGCTCTACCATGTGACGGACGACATCATGGTCATGTACGCGGGCGAGATCGTCGAGCGGGGCACGGCGCAGCAGATGGTGTTCGACCCTGTCCATCCTTATACCAAGCGGCTGATGGGCTCCATCATCGTCCCCGAGGAAGGCATGAAGGACCACAAGCTGTCGGCCATTCCCGGGGCTCCGCCCAACCTCAAGAACGTGCCGGAAGGCTGCCGCTTCGCGGAGCGCTGCGACTTCGCGCGGGAGGAATGCCGCAGCGGCAAGATTCCGATGCGCGTGGAGGCCGGCAGGACATACCGCTGCATATTCGGCGTGGATACCTTGAAGGAGTGCTATGCGGATGAAGAAGTTCAGCGATAAGGACATTCTGCTCGCCGGAGTCGGCGTCACCAAGGTGTTCGGCTACGGCAAGAAGAAAAAGACGGCCGTGCGTGAGGTGGACTTCGCCTTCCACAAGGGCGAGATCATCTCCATCGTCGGGGAGAGCGGCAGCGGCAAGACGACGCTCGCCAAGATGCTGCTCGGCCTGCTCAAGGAAACGAACGGCAGGATCGAATACGAGGGGGCTCCGAGACGGCTCAAGGGGCATAAGGAGCGCCGGAACTACTGGAAGGACATCCAGGCGATTTTCCAGGATCCGTTTTCCTCGTTCAATATGTTCCACCGGGTGGAGAAGCTGCTGCGCGACTGCATCGCCCTGCAAAGCCTGGAGCTGAGCAAGGAGGAGGAGCGCCGGAGAATGATCGATGCCTGCTCGTTCGTCAACCTGAAGTTCGACGAGCTGTACAACAAGTACCCGTTCGAGCTGTCCGGAGGCCAGATGCAGAGGCTCATGATTGCCCGCATCTTCATGATGCGGCCGCGCATCCTGATCGCCGACGAGCCGACATCGATGATCGACGCGTGCTCCCGCTCCACCATTCTCGACATGCTCATGAAGCTGCGGGAGGAGAACGGGATGACGATCATTTTCATCACGCATGACGTCGGGCTGGCCTACTATGTCAGCGATACGCTTTATATTATGGAAAAGGGGCGCATCGTGGAAAAGGGGCCGGCGGAGAGGGTCATCCTGCAGCCGCAGCATGTCTATACGCAGCAGCTCATCGCCGATGTGCCGAAAATCCATGAGGAATGGAACCTGGCATAGAAAGCGGCAGAAAAAAAGCCATTTCGACCTGAAAAGGTCCGAATTGGCTTTTTTTTGCTGAAAAAGCAAAGCAAAAAGCAAGAGCAGAGGGAAGCTTCCGAATCCATTCCATCGGTATCTTTCTCACTGCATAGACACAAAGGCGGACGCGGCTGCAGGGAGCAGGGCAAGAACGCCTGCGGTCAGGAGGGCATAGGTGGGGGAACGGAGCGGATGCCCTGGACCTGCTTAGCCTAGAGTGCCCAAAATTGAACAACATGTCGGAACAGGCCCATAATCCGCACAAAATGGCGAGGAATGTGCACATCGTCAGCACGAAGCTCCTCCGGCAAACAGTCGCCAGTTCGTCCATTAAAGCAAAATAGCGGATGACCCTGTTAGTGCGTAGTGTTTGTAGTTTAGTCAATGCCGCTTTTCTGAGGCAGCAAAGCGGGGAGGAATCTACCTTGAGCACAAGTTGATCGCTATTGATTAGAGTAACTCTAACATAATTTGCTATAAGAGCTTACATAGAATCAAATACAATCCTTTACCTATAAGGCCTGGATGCATGGAATTGACTTAGAGGTACTTTAACCCGGTAAGCTAATGTAGAAACAATAAGAAATTACTCGAAGGAGATAATTCCATGACAAAAACGGTATGAAGCTAATGTAGAAACAAAAAGAAATTACTCGAAGGAGCCCGTTTATTGACAAAAACGGATGTTCGACAGGAATAGGAATTCTTACAGCAAGGAAGTCTTCGGTACGATGAACGTCATTCAGGCGTTTACCTCTTATTTCCGCGGGCAGGCGGTTGAACCATCATGCAGATGAGAACCAGGTTGCCGGCCGGATTTAAGCTGCAGCCAACGATGAGTCTGTCCGGTTCCGTTTTCTTTCAAGTCCGGATGTGGAAAAAAACGGCCAGACTGAGTCGGACCACATCGGAAGAAACGTTACAGGACGACCCTGCGGGAACTGTTAGGGCAAAAAGCATGGAAATATAGTACATAAAAGGATGAATGGCGGAACTTTAAAACTTGAGAAGCAAAGATATTGAAAGAGGAGAAAAATAAAGCTGAAGTTAAGCAGAAGGATGAGTGGATGATGGAGAACAAACTAAACCCGGAAATTAAAGAAATGTTTTCTTATTTGCCAGAAGTCATTTATACCCGAGAGAACTTAAATGCCAAAAGGAACGAAATGAATGAGATGTTTGCTGGTATAGCTGCAACGTTGCCCGCTAATGATGCTGTTTTAACATCAGAGAAACATGTTCCTGGAGCAGAGGGGGATCCAGATGTTCGGATCAAAATTTACGAACCAAGAGTGAAGGAAGAAACGCTGCCCGGTGTTCTGTATCTTCATGGCGGCGGCTATATCCTTGGATCTGCTGATATGATGGACCCTACTTTGCAGCAACTGGTATCCGAACTCGATTGTGTCATCGTTTCAGTGGATTATCGGCTGGCTCCAGAACATCCTTATCCAGCTCCACTTGATGATTGCTATGCTGCACTCATATGGTTCTCTAAAAATGCTGAAGAGCTGGGTGTTGATTCATCCAGAATCGCAGTAATCGGTCCCAGTGCCGGAGGTGGATTAACGGCTGCCGTCTCCCTTTTGGCAAGAGATCGCAAGGGGCCTGCAATAGCATTCCAAATGCCTCTCTACCCCATGATTGATGATCGGATGACTTCGAAGTCCTTCAATCAAATCACAGATCGAAGAGTATGGAATGATGAGAAAACCCAATTTGGATGGAAAATGTATCTAGGGGATTTAGATGAAGGAACCCAATACGCTGCTCCTGCACGAGCAACCGATTTGTCAGGACTTCCACCCACATACACCTGTGTTGGTGACTTGGATCCATTTCGCGATGAAACAATCGATTATGTAACAAGGCTGACGCAGGCGGGGGTGCCGACAGAGTTTCATCTATACCCTGGAGGTTTTCACGGCTTTGAAGAATACTTTCCTACTGCTGAAATCAGCCGGAGAGTTGTAGACGGATATAAAACGGCTTTAAAGCGTGCCCTACACAAATGATCGTTGATTCACGCTCGCCAGTCTGCATTCATCACGTTGCAGTTTGTGTTTTCTGTCGGCCTCAGAATGTCCGACTTGGCTTTCTCTTGAGCTGCTGAAGCCATATTGCCATACGGCTCCCAAAACAACTTTAGGGAGTAAAAAAGAAGAAGAGGGGTTTTAACCGTGGAAAAACTACAAGGAAAAGTAGCGATCGTGACAGGTGCATCAAAAGGGATTGGCGCAGGCATTGCAAAAGCCTTTGCGGCAGCTGGTGCAGCGGTAATCGTCAATTATGCGGGAAGCAAAGAAGGTGCGGATCTCGTTGTTTCCGAGATCATGAAAAACGGAGGACGGGCAGCCGCCATTCAGGCCAATGTTTCCAAGGAAGCCGATGTCAAACGGTTATTTGAAGAAACAAAGCGGTTATTTGGCCCAATCGATATCCTGGTGAATAATGCCAGCATCTTTCGGTTCGCGACTCTTGAGGCAATAACCGAGGATGAATTTCACAGTCACTTTAATACCAACGTTCTGGGGCCGATCCTGACCAGCAAAGAAGCCGTCCAGCATTTCGGAACAAAAGGCGGCAATATCATTAACATCAGCTCTACTGAGGGCATTAATCCTTCTGTGTCCGCGTTGCTCTATGCGGCGACAAAAAGCGCAACGGGCTCCATGACGCGAGTGATGGCAAAAGAACTCGGAGGACGAAATATCCGCGTGAACGCCATCGCTCCGGGGACAACGGAGACAGAAGGCACACAAGCGATCGGAGCTTGGTCCCAGATCCGAGAACATGCTGTTTCCATGACACCGCTTGGACGTGTAGGACAGCCCGAAGATATTGCAAGAGCAGCTGTATTCTTAGCGTCCGACGAAGCGGCTTGGATTACTGGCGATACCATTCTCGTTTCGGGCGGTCTGCTATAAGCCGACTCGACAGCCTTGAACTTTAAACAAAACGATCGTTGAGAAAATATAGCATCAGGCTGTCCCAGCATCGAAGCAGCAGCCACGGAAGAGAAAATAAAGTCCTTGAAGCCATCACGTTTAACACAAGGAGAAAATGAATGAACATTCGTTCCCTGTCGGAATCTGATGCTCATGCATACCAGCAATTGCGCTTAAACGGGCTGCAAAGCAGCCCGGAAGCTTACGTTTCTTCCTATGAACAGGAAGCCAAGTTTCCCTTGGAATTTTACAAAGAACTCCTCAAACCGACTCCCGATAAATTTGTCCTTGGAGCCTTTGTCAATAACACTCTGTTCGGAATGGCAACTTTCATGCGGGACACCGGCCTTAAGGACGCCCACAAAGGAAATATATACGGAATGTATGTAGCTCCTGAACTGCGCGGACATGGCATGGCAAAAGCCCTTATGCTGGAACTTATTCATAAGGCGAGGAAGATAGATGGTGTGGAGCAGCTGAAATTAGCCGTCGTTTCGGAAAATGAAGCGGCAAGAAACCTATACGAATCCTTAGGTTTCGAAGTCTACGGGGTCGAAAAAAACGCATTAAAGCATAATGGGGTCTACTCTGACGGGATATGGATGGCATTAAGGCTTGCACATTAAGAATACGTTCGTTTTCAGCAACCGCTTTATAAAGCGGACATCGTTACTACTGTTCTCTGCCACGCAGTTGTCTACATGCGAAAAAACGCGCATTTAGTTCAACTTATTATAGGAGGTCTTCATATGTCTTCAACGATTAAAGCAGCGGTTAACAATCATTTTGTGTCTGCGGATCAAGCAGGGGCGAGCCCGCTTATTGCCAACCGGACAGTTGCGCAGAATTGGGAGAAATTTAATGTCATCCATAATTCAGACAATACCGTATCGTTCTTATCGATTGCCAACAACAAATATGTAACAGCTGATCTGAATCAGGGGACTAAACTGATCGCAAGGGCGTCTACGATTCAAGCTTGGGAAAAATTCAGGAAAATCGATCGAGGCAACGGAAAAATAGCCCTTCAAGCTGTAGCCAACAATCTATACGTATCTGTGGACTTGAATCAGGGATCGGTTCTCTATGCGAACAGGAATTCAGCTTCCGGATGGGAATAATTCATCGTTTCTGCTTCCAATACTGCCCCTGCATCCGCGCAATCGGGCAGTTTCATCGTTACTGAAGACCAATTCAACCAAATATTCTCTAACCGCAATCGATTCTACACCTACTCTGGATTGTTGGCTGCTATCAGCGCTTACCCGGGTTTTACGACAACTGGCAGCATCACCATTCAGAAGCAGGAAGCTGCCGCATTCCTTGCCAACGTTTATCATGAAACGGGAGGATTATACCATGTCGTTGAGCAGAACACGGCGAATTATTCGCACTATTCTGCTGCCCACAATCAGTATCCCCCCCGCGCCTGGAAAGCAATATTATGGTCGCGGTCCCCTGCAATTGAGCTGGAATTACAATTATGGGGCGGCAGGCATAGCATTGGGGCTTCCACTCTTGAACAATCCAGATCTAGTTGCCCAGGACGCTTCGGTAGCTTGGAAAACGGCACTTTGGTTTTGGAACACTCAAACAGGCGCCGGAACGATGACGGGACATAATGCGATGGTTAACTCTAAAGGATTCGGTGAAACCATTAGAACGATTAATGGCGCATTGGAATGCAACGGTAGAAATCCGATGCAGGTTCAAAGCCGTACGGTTCAGTATAAACGGATTGCTTCGATTCTCGGTGTGACCCCCGGCGATAATCTTGGTTGCTGAAAGATGAATACTTAAAGAGCTGATTGATGCGGCCATCTTCCTATTTGGACTGCATGCTCTTGATTAAATTTCAGGAGGTTTTATATGTCTTCCACGATTAAAGCAGCGGTAAATAATCAATTTGTGTCTGCGGATCAAGCAGGGGCGAGTCCGCTTGTCGCCAACCGGGCAGTTGCGCAAAATTGGGAGAAATTTAATGTCATCCATAATTCGGACAATACCGTATCGTTCTTATCGATTGCCAACAACAAATATGTCACAGCTGATCTGAATCAGGGTACTAAACTGATTGCAAGGGCGTCTACGATTCAAGCTTGGGAAAAATTCAGGAAAATCGATCGAGGGAACGGAAAAACAGCCCTTCAAGCTGTAGCCAACAATCTATACGTATCTGTGGACTTGAATCAAGGATCGATTCTCTATGCGAACAGGACTTCTGCGTCCGGATGGGAAGAATTCATCGTTTCCGCTTCAGATTCTGCGCCTGCACCTGCGCCGGACAACTGGTCTCTTGTATGGAGCGATGAATTCGACGGGGCTGACGGCACGGCTCCTGATCCCAGCAAATGGGGCTATGATATCGGCGGGCACGGATGGGGGAACAAGGAAAAACAGTATTATACGAATAGTACGAAAAACGCCTATCAAGACGGTTCTGGTCACTTAGTAATTAAAGCGATTAAAGAAAACATAAACGGAATGTCCTATTCGTCCGCTCGATTGGTTTCGAAGAATAAAGGAGATTGGATGTACGGCAAATTTGTCGTTCGTGCCAAGCTTCCTTACGGGAAGGGGATATGGCCGGCTATTTGGATGCTTCCGACAAATTATGAGTATGGCGGATGGCCAGCGAGCGGCGAAATTGACATTATGGAGCAGCGAGGATCGGATCCGTTAAAGGTGATGGGAACCGTTCACTTTGGTAATCCATGGAAATATATCGGTTCGAACTACACCTTGCCGGATAATGGGTATCACGATTATTCCGTTGAGTGGGAACCCAACCAAATTCGGTGGTATGTAGACGGAAAGCTGTATCAAACACGAAACTCAAATGAATGGTTTAGTTCAGGAGGATCGAGTCCGGCTCCATTCAATAAGAAGTTTCACTTTTTATTGAATCTTGCCGTCGGTGGAGATTTTGATGGCGATCCCGATGGCTCCACGATATTCCCGCAAACAATGATGATTGATTTTGTTCGTGTGTACAGTAGGAACACAGTGACCAAGTGACATTCTCCAAACGTGTTCCAACATGAAACATCCTATAAAAACGGACCGGGTAAGGCGTTCGCCCTACCCGGTCCGTTTTCTCCTGCCAATGTTATTGTGCCAGTAGTTATATACTCAGCTTTCGCAGCATGAATTGGTTACAAGCATGATGGGAGCATGGGAGCACGCTATGATTCTGATGAGAGTAAATCGATCTATTTCAAGATAAAGTTCTGACGCACTAAAACACGTTTAAATCCAGCTCGATGAAAGTTGCGGTAAGACTTGTGAGCGTGCTCTTCCCCTTCAAGCGGTTGTCCAGTATCCCCGGTAAAACCGATAACTCCAGCAGCAATTCCATCCGTTATGCGCCGTTTGAATAGTGCATTCTGCGCCCCTCTGCCGCGATATTCCGGTAACGTCGAAGCTACCCCAAGATAGGCCCAGCTGTTGTCGATGAACATGGCTGCGGAAGCGACGGGTTTATTACCGTCATAGGCCGCGTAAGTTTTCCATTTTGGCCGTCCAGCCAACGCCGAAAAAAACGGGATGTTTGATTCGGGCACACCGAACCCCGCATGTACGGTAAAGCCGAAGTCTTCAGCGCAGGGTGCTCCAACGAGACGGATATCAAGCGTAGGTGGGATTGGATGGCTTTGCACAGGCGATGAATCTCGATAAAATACGGCCTTGCCGTTTCCAACACGTTCCAAGCCTCTTGTGTTCATCCACTCAAGAATCTTTTTAGAAAGGGCATGCGGCGGAATTTGCAAGGGAGAGGACGGAGCCGCATGTTCTTTCAACCATGCGAGTGCCAGTTCCAGCTCCGCTTCGCTTGCTGGCCCAATTCCTACGCCGAGAACGCGGTTGAAATCAGGATAGGGCAGCCCGCGATTAGCGAGGGCAATACTTGATCCCACACGCGTAAAGGAGACATTTGAACTTTTCACATAGCTTTCCGGTGCAGAAGCACACATATCCAACCAAGCCTCGCGTTCAACTTTCTCAATAAAAGGAATGACATTATTATCAATAATCGGCTTCAACAGAGAAATAGTCTCCTTATGTAAGGATTACTTTATACCTTCAAATTATAATTATATTTGATTACTAGTTTAGCGCGGGGGAAATGAGATATGTACAAATTTAATGCTCAATTAATACTTCTTATCCTGGAATAGTCATACTGGAGGGCATAGTTTTTCATAGGATTGTGTTCATATTCCATTGCTTGGAGATAACAATGACCATGTGCACAGAAGTAGTCGAGCACTTCGGAGTGGATTTGCGAACGGGATACTCTCTCGGGGGGACGGGGGGCCAATTGCCTTGGATTGCCTCGACGAGCTTGGGCGATTTTTTTCTTTGGCAGCGCCGCTCTGGCTTCCATTTCCGAGTTGCGGAGCTAAGCCGTCGCCGTCTTGGATTCACTAACGTTCAAAAAGCGCATTCGGGTGGGGATATAGAATGATTAAGGATTGAGCTTACTGACACTACTATGCTTACCATTCAAGCTGCCCTTTCTATTATGGCAGCTTTTCAAATTTATTATCTTGGACATCAATTAACGCCAATTTATAATTGATCTTTTCCAGTGTTTTCACCAATAGGGCTAATTGATCTTCCACTTTGCTTCTCTGGTGCATCAGCATCTGTTTCCTTTGTGGCAATGTACTATCCCCGCGCTTGTAAAGCTCCACGTAAAGTTTTATTTCTGATAGTGGCAGCCCTGTTGAACGCAGTGCTTGCACCATCTCAATACAATCGATGTAGTGTTGGCTAAACATGCGGACCCCCTTCGCATCTCGGTCAGCAATTGGCAACACGCCTTCTTTCTCATAGAAACGAAGTGTATATGCAGTAATGCCCATTTTTTTTGAAATTTGCTTAATAGTCAGACTCATTAGAGTTCATTCACCGCCTGTATTGATTAGAGTAACTCTAATATAATTTACAATCAGAACTTACATAGCGTCAATTACAAACCCTTAACAATAAGGAGTAGACAGATGGAATTGACTTAGAGCCACTATAACCGAGTAAGCTAACATAGAAGCGATAAAAACTGAGTTGAAGGAGATAGCTCAATGACAAAAACCGTATTGATCACGGGGTGTTCGACCGGATTAGGCCATACTACAGCCAAGAAGTTTGCTAATGAGGGCTGGAACGTGGTTGCGACGATGCGCAAGCCGGACCAGAGCTTGGCAGAGGAAAATCCCGAACGGATTTTTGTAACGGCGCTCGATATTACTAATCCTGCCAGCATCGAGGCCGCGATTTCGGCAGGGATCGCCAGGTTTGGCAAGATTGACGCGGTTGTGAACAACGCTGGAGTCAGTGTCATCTCGGTGTTTGAAACAACACCTATGAATGCTATCCGCGGGGTTTTCGAGACCAATGTCTTCGGTACGATGAACGTCATTCAGGCGATTACGCCTTATTTCCGCGGGCAAGGCGGCGGAACCATTGTAAATATCACTTCGAACATAGGCTTTACCTCATTCCCGCTTTTTTCGGTCTATGCAGCGTCAAAGCATGCAGTCGAAGGACTGTCGGAATCGCTGGCCTACGAGCTTGAATCGCAAAATATCTCCCTCAAACTGGTGGAGCCAGGTTCCATGCTAACGACAAGCTTCGGGTCGAACACCATGTCCGCATCCCAAGATGCGTCCGTTCCAGAATCGTACAAGCCTTATTTCGATCACATGATGCAATGCATGATGACCTTTCCATTTGGTAATGCTGATGTGAACCAGGTGGCCGGCCAGATTTACGCTGCTGCCAACGATAAGTCTGACCGACTACGCTTTCTTGCAGGTCCGGATGCGGAAGAAACGGCCAGACTGAGATGGACCACGTCGGAAGAAACGTACATGACTACTTTGCGGGAACTGTTGGGGCAAACCGCATGGAAAAATAGTCAAGGAAAGTAACGTTTCAAATAACCCAAACCAGCTATTGTTCATGTAGAGCACGATAAAAGCCTCAGTGATGTACCATGTACATTTTCTGGGGCTTTGCCGATCTTTAAAGAAATACTCGGGTGTGTAAAAACGAAACCAGAATGTAAATGGGGATTTAGATAAAGGAACCCAATATGCTGCTCCACACGAGCCCGCTGCTGAAATCAGCCGGAGTTAGAGGGATATAACGGCTTGAAAGCGTGCCCTACACAAATGATGGGTTGTGAAGATGATGAATAAACCACAGAGAACAACCATGAAAAAATATGAAAATCAGATTCCGACCGATATGAGAATGGGTTTAGCGACAATATTTAGCTTACTGAGGGATGCTCTATTAACAAGAGGGAGACTAAAGCCTGCAACTAATCTTGCTGTAGAGACATTTACGTTAGCGGACATAATGACTGTTCCGAATGCTGCACGTGTAACATGGTTTGGCCATTCGGCTTTTCTACTTGAACTAGAGAATAAAAGACTTCTCTTTGATCCGATGCTAGGCACTCGAATTCCTTGGGTTGGCGAGAAACGATACAGCAGGAAGCTGCCTCTTCAGCCAGAGGATTTTCCCGCGATGGATGCGATTATCTTATCCCATGATCACTATGATCATTTGGACTATTCTTCAATCCGTAAACTAAAGGATAAAACCCATCGATTTATCGTGCCAAAAGGAGTAGGGCGGGATTTGATCAAATGGGGAGTCGCACCGGAAAAAATTTCTGAGCACCAGTGGTATGAAGAGCTCTTGATTGACGGTCTTACGTTGGCCTGTATGCCGGCGAGGCATTTCTCAGGAAGAGGGATGTTCAACCGTAATTCTACCCTGTGGTGCTCATGGGTCATCGTCGGGAGCGACACGAGGGTTTACTTCAGTGGAGATAGCGGCTATGGTCCTCACTTTAAGGAAATCGGTGAGATTTACGGACCGTTCGACTTGACAATGATGGAATGCGGGCAATATGACGAACGGTTTTTGATTCATATGAAGCCTGAAGAAACGGTGCGAGCTCATCTTGATCTTAGAGGAAAGCTCTTGATTCCCATTCATTAGGGAGCGTTCACGCTAGCCTTTCACTTATGGACTGATCCCATAGAACGGGTCACAAAAGCGGCGTCCGAACAAAAGGTCAACATCGCAACTCCAAAAATCGGCGAATCTGTTATCATAACGTCCAAGGAAATTCCAACGAGTGCTTGGTGGAGAAAAGAGATAATGGAATAAGTTTTCTCTGCCATCTATTTTTTGCTGAAGCACTCCAGGATCAACTTAGCCTCTTCAACGTACTGGTTAGTTTTTCCGCAAGAACCAAAACGGAGCCTCGCTGGATTGCGGGTTCCGTTTTCTATGTGTTTTTAATTAAAATAACGTCCAACTTCAACATGCCGTCCCTTCGGTCAAATGAAGTTGAACACATGACGAATACTCCGGTGTTCCAGCAATAGCGGGAGGTAGAAATGGGCGACATGGATCAAATCCGAATTGAACCGAAAGATGGAAAGTTTGCCGTAGTATTGAAACACGGCGGATTGATACAGGAAATGGAGCTGCGGCATCAATGGGAAGAAGCGAAGCAATTTGCTTTCTACCTGTCGGATCGTATCCGGTTGGACGTGTTTTGTAAGGGAAAGAAACTAAGCCGCAAGTAGTGAGGTGCTGTTCAACCGCAAACAGCATCCCCCCATTTGGCGGCATCGTTGCTTCTCCTTGCCTCTCATCCTATGTGTTCTTCTATATCGTGCAGGATGCAGATGCCTGGCTCCTACATCTGCTTATCGGCCCAAAAACACAAACAGGACGACGCCTAGGACAACGCATCGTCCTGTTGATGAGAGGGGCTTGAATCTCAGCAGGCGGCGTTGGCCGCCGGATCTGTACTTTAAGGCCGCAGACCGTTCGCCTCGCGGACGAGCGAGAAGTACTGATCGGCTCTGACGGCTTCAAATTCCGGCCCGAGAGAGCCGTTCAAGGCGACGACGTCCGTCGGGGTCAAGCTCCAGGCGAGCAGGCCGAGCGAGATGAAGAGAGGCGACTTGCCGTCCCACTTCGCCTTGGCTTCCGCCAGAATGCGCTGGCCGTCCTTGACCGTGCCGATGCCCTGGATCGTCGAGATCGGCAGCTTGTTTTTGGCCAGCTCGACGCCGAAGCGGTCTTCCCAGCTGAGGAACAGGCCGGGGGCGTGATACTCGTCGGCATAGGCTTTCGCCTTCGCGTCGCTGAGCGGAACGTTCTCGCTGTCGATGCGGTTGAGCACGTACGGGATCGTCATGCCGGTTTTTTTCAAGTAAGGATAGGTTGACTTCAAATAGGACGGGAAGGTGCTGTCCGGCCAGGCGTTCGCGTAGAAGTACCCCGCTCCCGAAGGTCCGGAGATGAGCTGGTCGCTCGGCGTCGCCGTCTTCAGGTAGTAGTCCAGAATGGCGGGAGCGCCGTCGTACAGCAGCGGGCTGGATGTCCAGTTGAGCGGCACCTTGCCGCGTGCGGGATCGTCCCACAGGACGCGCATCCGATGCTGGTTGTACTGGAAGTTGTCGCCTTCGCTGAACGTATAGGTGACATAGATCTTGTTCTGCAGCTTCGGAGCTTTGGCCGCCTTGAGCGGCGCCGCTACCGATCTGCCGCCCGAGAATACGGTCATGTTGCTGAACCAGTCGGCGGCAAGCACGTACACGCTGTGCCGGGAGGTAATCTCCACGGAGCTGAATTCGCCGACGGTATCGTTGCTGAACCAGCCGAGATAAGGGGTCCCCGGCTGCACATCCGACAGGATGCGCTCGAACAGCTCCCGCTGCGCCGGCACGTTGGAGTCGAGCCAGAACACCATCGCCCTGTTCGCGACGGCGTAGTCGCGCAGGTAGCCGTAAGGCTCCTTCTGCTCGGAGGAGGCCGGCTGCTCGCTGCCGGCGCTGACCTTGAACTGGTTCCACATCTCGACGGATGCGGTCAGCTGCCTGGTGCCTGCCGGAGGCGTGAAGCGGTAGACGAAATAACGTCCGTTGTCGGCGAAGCGGTGGCCGCCGCTGCCGGCCGAAACCTGGGAGCTCTGGGCGTCGTACAGGAACGGCTCCTCCGCGGGAGTGCCGGGAACGAAGCTGGCGATCGTCTGCCCGTCTGCCTTGACGGCAACCTCGTGAACGGCCGGTCCCCAGCCGTCCTCGGGGAAGGCGTCGTCGAAGCGGAGATAGACCGACTGCTGGCCGAGGTAAGGCGACAGGTCGAGATCGTACACCTTGCGGTTGCCTGCGTCCCGCTCCTGCGACGTCTCCTGCGCGACCGTCTTGTACGAGGCTGGGATGCCGGTGGACGGCAGGCGGATGGATGTATCGGGACTGAGGCCGACGAGCATCCGATGGGTCGTCTGGCTCCATAGATGCTCGTACTGCCAGGTGTAGGCATCGAGCCGGTCCTTGAAGCGGCCCTGCAGATCGTCGAGCACCTTGAAGGAATAAGGAGAAGCCGTCAGCTTTTTCGCCAGCTCGGGGCTTGCGGCGACCGCATCCTTGATTCCCGCCAGGGTAGTCGCCACGTTGATGGAATCGGGTACTTGAGGGTCATAAACGATGATGCCCTTGACCTCGCTCTTGAACTTGTCCAGCAGCGACCATTCGCTGTCGCGGACTTTGTAGGGGACGTCGAGATCGTTCAGCCAGGCGAACTTGCCTTCTTCCTTGCTCTCGAGCAAATAAATGCGCGGCTCGCTGCGGTTGACGAGGCCTTGGAGCGTGGCCAAAAGCAGCTTCACATCGCCGGGGGCGTCATAGATATCCGCCACTTCAAGCTGCTTGGCCTTGGCGAAGCGGGGGAGCTGCTGCTGCTGGGGCCAGGAAATGGAGCCGGACGGGGAGCGATTCTCCTTCTGGGCATCCGGCTCGGCGGAGACGGCGAAGGAGAAGGACAATGTGCAGGCCAATGCAAGACTGGCTGCCGCAAGCTTGCGAATCATCACGAAACACCTCTTTTGTTCGGAATAGGTTGCTTTCCAAGCCTTGTTCGGGAGAACGGTCCCTGCGCTCCCGAGGCTCACCTCCTTGATCCGGGAGTGGCGAATTAATCAGGTTTGAATGCGCTTGCATTTATATTAAATATATTATACATATATAATTCAAGCACTTCGACAAAGAATGCAGGGAAAACACGCCGAAAGGCGGAGGTTTAGTTCTGGCGAAGCAGGGAGCTTCAAAAGGGATTTGCGGCTCTGTGCCCAGGGAGGAGGAATGGGAAACGGTTGCGCAACGATAAGCAAGAATATATTATATATACAAATCTCGGACCGAAACTGGTGATGGAAAATGAGCTCGACAGATCGAACTCCGCTGTATCAGAAAATTCAGGATTACATCCGTGATCTTATCGATTCGAACGAACTGAAGGAAGGCGACCGGATCCCGACGGAAAAAGAGCTGATGGACCGGTTCAACGTAAGCAAGATCACGGTCGTCAACGCCTTGTCCGGCCTGGCTGCCGAGAAGCTGATCTCCCGTGTGCCCGGACGCGGCACCTTCGTGAGCGGCCGGCAGCCTGAAGAGGCCGCCCCGGATTTCCCGCTGCAGCAGCCGGGCGCGGCATTATCGGCTCCGGAGCGGGGAGCGGGGAGACGGCGGAGCGGCCTGATCGGCCTCGTCATGCCTTCCATCGACGATTATTTCGCCATCCGGCTAATCGACGGCGTGCGCATGGCGCTTGAGGACAAGGGTTATCGAAGCGTGATCCTGCTCTCCGGAGGCCAGGTGGACAAGGAGAAGGAAGCAATCAAGACGCTGAAGGAGATCGGGGCCGAGGGGCTGCTGATCTTTCCCGTGGACGAGGAGCAGTACAATGAAGAAATTCTCGCGATGAAGTTCTCCGGATTTCCGTTCGTTCTGATCGACCGCTATCTGCCGGGGGTGGAGACGAATTACATCGCATCCGACGGAAGGATGGGCACGAGTCTGGCGGTGGACCATCTATGGGAGCTCGGGCATCGCGAGATCGCGATCTGCTCCGACTCGCCGATGCAGACCGTTACGGTTCAGGAGCGTCTCGAAGGGTACATGAACGAGCTGAAAAACAAAGGGGCGCTCATCAATCCCGCCCACATGATTACCGGCTTCCGGGTGGAAAGCCTCAAGAAAGCGGAGACTCATCCGCTGTTCCGGTATATCCGCAACCGGATGGCGACCGCTTATATCACGCTGAACGGGCGGCTCGCGGTGCAGATCTACCAGATGGCCCTGCAGGCCGGACTGCGCGTGCCGGAGGATCTGTCGATCGTCAGCTTCGACGATCCGACCTCGATCGTGGAGGAATTCAGCATGTTCACGCATATCCGGCAGTTCGAATTCGATATGGGCAGCCGGGCGGCCGAAAAGCTGCTGGAGGTCATACGTAAAGGCGGAGCCGGAGGCGGCTACACGAAAACGCTGCTGGAGCCCGAGCTTGTCGTCCGCCAGACGACATCGGGTCCGCCGCTTCAAGGATGACGACGCTTTGCGGTGGATCGTTCCGGCATATGCCGCGCGCTCCCGCAGAAGGCTCCCCGCAGACAACTCCTTGCAGACGGCTCCTTGCAGGACAACTCCTTGCAGGACAACTCCTTGCAGAAGGCTCTTCGCCTTCAAGGCGGCGGAGCCGTTTTTGAATTGAGCTGCTTATTTTAGAATCCGGTTCCTTCAAGGGACCGTTTTTTTTTTATTCCTTTTTTTCTAAAAAACATATTGAACATATACAATAGATATATTATAGTTGGATTTGAGCTTGGGAAAAGAAATAGAGGCTGAGCCTGCATAAAGGAGACGGTTAAAGCATGCCATACGAAGTCATCCGGCCTGAACAATTGAGAGGCGTGCTGGGACGCCTGCAGGCGAATATATACGAGCCGGTCGCCGAGCTTGCCGTATCGGCCTGGGTAACGCCCGAGCCGGTGCCCTACGGGGAGGCGCCGGTCGGGACGGCCGGTCCAGCTTCAGGCTGGAGACCGCTGGGGAGAGCTGTGGGACTGCGCCTGGTTCCATTTCTCCGGTTCCGTGCCGGAACGGGCGAAGGACGAAAAGGTCGTGCTGCTCATCGACGTGAACGGCGAGCTTTGCCTGGTGGACGAGGACGGGTCGCCGGTCCAGGGGCTGACCAACATCAATTCCGAGTTCGACTTTTCGCTCGGCTTGCCCGGCAAGCGGGTCGTGCATGTAAGCGAGCGCTCGAGCGGAGACGAAGCCATCGACCTGTGGGGCGACGCGGGCTGCAACGACCTGTTCGGCCGCTACCGCAGCGGCACGCTCAAGGAAGCGGTCGTCGCGATCTGCCGGGAGGAGCTGCGGCAGCTGTACTACGATTTCGAGGTGCTGCTGGAGACGGCGGAGCGCCTGCCTGCCGGCTCCGCCCGCAAGGAGCGGATCTTCCGCACCTTGCATGACGCCTCGCATCGGCTCGCGGGCTTGACGGACGAGGAGATCGCGCAGGCGCGGAGCCTGCTCGGCGAGCAGCTCGCCAAGCGCGGCGGCGATCCCGTCCTGACGATCAGCGCCGTCGGCCATGCGCATATCGATCTGGCGTGGCTCTGGCCGATCCGGGAGACGATCCGCAAGGGCGCCAGGACGTTCTCGACGGCGCTGTCCATGATGGAGCGCTATCCGGATTATGTGTTCGGAGCGAGCCAGCCGCAGCTGTACGAGTGGATGAAGATCCATTATCCGAAGCTGTACGGACGGATCAAGGAACGCGTCGCGGAAGGCCGCTGGGAGCCGCAGGGAGCGATGTGGGTCGAGTCGGACACGAACGTTCCGGGAGGCGAATCGCTCGTGCGCCAGCTGCTCTACGGCAAGCGGTATTTCCAGCAGGAGTTCGGCCAGGAGATGAAGTCGCTCTGGATGCCGGATGTATTCGGCTACACGGCCAGCCTGCCGCAGCTGCTGAAGAAGGCCGGCGTCGATTACATGATGACGCAGAAGCTGAGCTGGAGCGTGTACAACCGCCATCCGCACCACACGTTCATGTGGGAGGGAATCGACGGCTCGCAGGTGCTGACGCATATGCCTCCGGAGGATACGTACAACAGTCCGGCGGCGCCGCGCTCGATCGTGAAGGCGGAGCAGGAGTATTTGGACAAAGGCATATCCGACCGCGCGCTCATGCTGTTCGGCATCGGCGACGGCGGGGGCGGACCGGGAGAAGAGCATCTGGAGCGGCTCGCCCGGGAGCAGGATCTGCTCGGTCTCAGCCCGGTGGAGCAGGAGCCGTCCTCGCGCTTCTTCGAGCGGCTCGCGGAGGGCGCGGAGCGCTACGAGACGTGGCGCGGAGAGCTGTACCTGGAGAAGCATCAGGGAACGCTGACAAGCCAGGGCCGGAGCAAGCGCTACAACCGCAAGCTGGAGAAGGCGCTGCGCGAGCTGGAATTCGCCGCCGTGCTCGCCGGGATGGCGGACGGCAGTCCGTATCCGGCCCGGGAGCTGGAGGAGATCTGGAAGGAAGTGCTTCTCTATCAATTCCACGATATTCTGCCGGGCTCCTCGATCAAGCGGGTCTACGACGAATCGCTGGAACGGTACGCCGTGCTTCTGGACAAAACGGAACGGATGACAGAGGCGGCTTACGCCAGCGCGGCAGGCGGCGCATCCGGCACGGCCGTCTTCAACTCGCTCCCCTGGGAGCGGGAGGAATGGCTCCGGCTGGACGGCCGCTGGCAGCTCGTGCGCGTGCCTGCGATGGGCTTCGTTACGGTGGGAGGAGCGGCTTCCGGGGCGAAGGATGCCGCCGAATTCCCTGATCTGCGGGCTTCGGCCGAGGGCCGGGTCATCGAGAACGGGCTGCTGGCGCTGGCCTTCGATGCGGAGGGCGGCATAACGTCCATCCTCGACAAGGAAGCCGGCCGCGAGCTTGTGCAGCCGGGACGGGGCGCCAACGCGCTGCGCGTCTACTCCGATGACGGGGACGCCTGGGACTTCCGCCAGGATTACCGGGCAGCCGGAGGAACGTCGCTGCGGCTCGAGGAGGTCGAGGCGTTCGCCGATGGGCCGAAGGCCGGCCTGACCATGCGGTATGCGTTCGGCGGATCGATCCTTGTCCAGCGGGTGGTGCTGACGGAAGGCAGCCGCCGGATCGACTTCGAGACGAAGGTCGACTGGAAGGAATCGGGCAAGATGCTCCGCACGTCGTTCCCGCTCGGCATCCGCTGTGATTCCGTCAGCTGCGACATCCAGTTCGGCTACCTGAAGCGGCCGACGCATCGCAACACGATGTGGGATTACGCCAAGGACGAGATCTGCGCCCATCACTACGCGGATCTGTCCGAGCCCGATTACGGCGTGGCGCTGCTCAACGACTGCAAGTACGGCCACCGCGCCGAGGGCGGCGAGCTGGATCTCAACCTGCTGCGCAGCCCGTCCTATCCCGATCCGGAAGCCGACAGGGCCGAGCATGAGTTCACCTACTCCCTGTATCCGCATGCCGGCGACCATGTCCAGGCCGGCATCTACCGGCGCGGCTACGAGCTGAACGTGCCTCTGCGGACCGTGGCCGCGGCATCGCCGTCCGTCCGGTCCTCCGGGGACGGTGCCGAGCCGACGGCGGTTCAGGCGGCGGTGTCCGCCTGCGCGGCTGCAGCCGAGACAGCCGCAGCGGCCGATATGCCGTCGGCGGGAGCATCATCCGGCTGGGAGGAGGGACGCTCGTTCCTGCTGCCGGACCATCCGCATGTGATGGTGGAGGCGGTGAAGCGCGCCGAAGATGACGGAGACCTCGTCATCCGGCTGTACGAGACGGCCGGCACGAGACTGAAGACGACGGTGCGGGCGGGCTTCGCTCTCTCGGAAGCGTGGCTGGCCGATCTGATGGAGCAGAAGCAGCACCCGCTGGAAATATCCGGCGGAGCGGTCGAGCTGGCCTTCGACCCGTTCGAGGTCAAGACGCTCAAGCTGTCTCTCCAGCCGTAGCCGTCCGGTCGAGCCGATCGGCTGACCGCCAATAGGCTGCCGTTCTGAGAAGCCGAGGGATTGCTTTTGCGAACCGATGGTCTTCTTATTACCGTTCAGCGAAGCCGCGGCATTGCCCTTGCGGACCGATGGTCCGCTCGCCGCTTGGTGAGCCGCGGCTTCGCTCGACCCGATTCACCCGGAGAAGCGGCGCCTGCCGAACGACCGCAGGCGCCGTCATATCCGGCCGCTTCCCCATCCGACAAGGAGGTTGAATCCCATGATGGCTAACCCGCTCCTGAAGCGGATCTGGCGGCACAAGCTGTTCTACCTGTTCATGCTGCCCGGCATCGTCTGGTTTTTCCTGTTCTCCTACGTGCCTCTCTACGGCATTCAAGTCGCCTTCCGCGATTTCCGGTTTTCCGGCGGCTTTACCGGCAGCCCGTGGGCCGGCCTGAAATACTTCCATCAATTTTTCGATTATTACCAGTCCAGCCAGCTCATCCGCAACACGCTGCTCATCAGCGGCCTCAAGCTGCTCATCGGGTTCGCGATGCCGATCCTGCTGGCGATCCTGCTCAACGAGGTTCGGAGCCTTAAATTCAAAGAAAACTTTGCAAACGCTTTCTTATTTGCCTTACTTCGTCTCCTGGGTCGTCGTCGTGACGCTCATGCAGCGCCTGCTCACCCCTTACGGCGGTCCGGTCAACGACCTGCTCCTCTCCTCCGGGGCCTTGAAGGACCCCATCCAGTTCCTCAACAACACCACCTGGTTCTACCAGATCATCGTCGGCTCCGACGTATGGAAGAACATCGGCTGGAACTCCATCATCTACATGGCCGCCATCGCCGGCATCGACCAGCAGCTGTACGAGGCGGCGAAAATCGACGGCGCGGGCCGGTTCCGCCAGATCTGGCATGTCACGCTGCCGGGAGTCCGCAACATCGCGGTCATCCTGTTCATCCTCGCCACCGGCAGCCTCATGAGCGCGGGCTACGAGCAGCTGCTGCTGCTGAACGGGCCGGCGACCGCCGCCATCGGCAGCGTGCTCGACGTGCATGTCATCAGCGCCGGCATCGGCGAAGGACGGCTCAGCTATGCGGCCGCGGTCGGCCTGTTCCAGAGCTTCATCGCGCTCGTGCTGATCCTGACCGTCAACCGGCTCGCCCGCAAGGTCAGCGACGTATCCCTTTTCTAATCCGAAAGGAGGTTCCGTTCATGGGAAGGCGCCAATTCTCCCTCTTCAGCGTGTTCAATTACACCGTCCTGACGCTGTTCGGGCTGTCGATGATCTATCCGTTCATCTATATCCTCGTCTACTCGCTGAACGACGGCAAAGATTCCATGCTGGGGGCGCTCTACTTCTACCCCCGCCAGTTCACGCTCGACAACTACGTGCAGATCTTCGACAACGCCAAAATCTGGCAGGCGTACAAGATCACGCTGCTGCGGACGCTGCTCGGCACGTTCCTGCATGTGACGCTGTGCACGCTGATGGCCTACGCGCTGTCCAAGAAGACGCTGCCCGGCCGGACGTTCTTCACCTTCTACATTTTCCTGCCGACGATCTTCAGCGCAGGCTTCATTCCCTACTTCATCACGCTCCAGAAGCTCCATCTCATCAACAGCTTCTGGGTCTATGTCATTCCGATGCTGTTCAGCTTCTTCCACATCGTCATCATCCGCACGTTCCTGCAAGGAATTCCGGAGGAGCTGGAGGAGTCGGCCCGCATCGACGGCTACGGCGATTTCCAGATCTTCCTGAGGATCATTCTCCCTCTGTCGGGGCCGGTGCTGGCGACGATCTCGCTCTTCATCGGAGTCTCCCACTGGAACGACTGGTTCAGCGGGGCTTACTACGTCTCCGACAAGAGCCTCATTCCTGTCCAGACGCTGCTTCAGCAGATGCTCACCGAAGCGGAAGCGCTGTCGTCCTCCATGCAGCGGGCGGCCCAGCAGGGCGGCCAGACGATGAACGTCAACGTGGCGGGAGCGACGCCGGAATCGCTGCGGATGGCGCTGCTGGTCATCACCGTGTTTCCGATTCTGTGCATCTATCCGTTTCTGCAGAAATACTTCGTCAAGGGCGTCATGATGGGCTCGGTCAAAGGCTAGGGTAAACGTCCCGCAGCCGGTGAACCGGGCTCAAGCCGGGCGGCTGGGAAGGGACTTTATCATATACCACTTACGAATATCGGAGGGGTTACCATGAGGAACAAGCGGAGCAAGGCTGCGGCGGCGCTGCTCGCGGCGGCGATGATGGGCGGCACGCTCATTGGCTGCAGCAACGGCGGCGGCAACGATGCGGCAGCGGGAAATGGCGGCGGGGACGGCGGCTCGGGCAAGGAAGTGACGTTGAAGATTTTGCACAACTGGAACGGATCCGGCACCGGGGACGTCGATCCGACGCCCGTCGCCAAGGCGATCGAGGAGAAGACCGGCGTCAAGGTGAAGATGGATTACACCAAGGGCAGCGAGGTCGAAAAGGTGAACCAGATCTTCGCGACGCAGGATCTGCCGGACATCTACACGGGACCGGCCTGGGGCGGGGAGCTGGACGGCATCATCAAGGCGGCCAAGGAGGATCAGCTCGTCGACATCTCCGGCAAGCTGGACAAATACCCGAACCTCGCCAAGGCGATCGCCAAGGAAAACGTGCCGCCGGCCCTGTACGACAAGGCGATCGGAGCGTTCGGAGACAAGAAGTACATGATGTACCAGAACCAGCCTTCGACGGACAAGGACGCCATGGACTGGTTGTACGGCTTCTACGTTCGCAAGGACATCGCGGAGAAGGTCGGCATCGACCCGCAGTCGGTCAAGACGAAGGACGACATGTACAATTTCCTCAAAAAAATCAAGGACGCGGGACTGAAGGAGAGCGGCATGCCGGTGTTCCCGCTTGGCGGCTTCTCCAACGGCTGGGCCGTCGGCATCGGCAATACGATGTTCTACGGCTCCGACTACGTCGACAAGGGCGACGGCACGCTTGAGCATGTCTTCTTCACCAAGCCGTACGAGGAGTACACGCTTTACTACCGCAAGCTGATCTCCGAAGGGCTGCTCGATCCGGAGACGTTCACGCAGACCGACCCGATCGCGCAGGAGAAGATCAAGCAGGGCCGCATCGCCGTCCTGGCCGCGCATCTGCCGGCGATCATCGATGCTTCCAAGGATTATGTGAAAGCGCATCCGGGAAGCGACTACGTGCCGGTAGGCCCGCTGGAGCGCGCCGGCGCCGAGCCGGACCGGCCGGTCGATCTCGCCCCTGGGAAGCAGGCCTTTATATCTAGTTTATGATTAGGTTTATTCTACCATGTCTATTTCCAATTTCAAATTAAAAAATAGGACTCTCCATTATTGTCACATTTTGGGTTTTTGTACAAGAAAAAAGACCCTCGCCCGCCAGAGGTCGAAGGTCTTGGGCCACCGAAGCCGGACGCTGCATCTACATGCTGTAGAAACGCGTTTTGTCCGGATTTTCCTTGGTGTATTCCGTCTTGATCTCGTTCCGGAGGGAGCGTTCCGTCTTCTTGACGTACGGCAGGCGGTGAATGTTGCGCAGCGTCTCTTCCTCGCGCCCCGAATCGATGTAGATAACGGCATAATGCAGCCGCCGCGAAATGTAATGCACGTTGCCGTATTTCTCCAGGCTGCGGGCCGACTTGGCGTCGCTCACCCAGACGATGTAGCCCTTACGCTGTTCGGGGAACGAAGCCGCTTCGACGGCCGGCATCGACTCGGAATGCTCCATCAGCCGCACCCCCCGCTTCCGCAGCTGCAGGAGCCGCCTCCGCCGCAGCCGCCCGACGGCAGCGGATTGTTGCCCGGCACCTTGATCGAGCCGGATACCGATTCGGCGATCATCAGGGATACGTCATAGAGCAGCGTATCCACGACCTCCTCGGCTTCCTTGTAGCGGCGGATGCATTCCACCTGCGCCATCTCGGCTTCGACAGCCTTCACTTTATCCTTGGCCGCATGATAGTCGGGATGGAACCTTCCGAAGCGCTCGCATTCGGAGAAGAATTCCTTCGCCCGGTTGAATCTCGCCCTCAGCGAGGCGACCTCCGGGTTGTGTTCGACTTCGTTCTTCCAATATAAATAATCCGCCACTTCGGCCGATTGGTTGATGTAATCGCCCAGTTCATAGGCGCAGAGCACGACTGGCGCCATATCCAGCGGCGTCTGCTCCGCAATCTCAAGCTGCTGCAAGATCGGTCCACTCCTTCCTGCCGGGGAAGGTCTCCTTCCGGCTTGCTCCTATCATAGCATACCCGATTGAGCTTCGGTAGACGCCTTCAGCGGGCGGGTGCGTTTCCGGGAATGTGCAGCCGGATTCGGCCGACTTGGCCGTGAATCAGCATCGCCGGCACTCTGGCTTCATTGTCCTTCCGGTAGAAGCCTTCCGCAGCCCAGCCGTCGCCGTCCCCCTGTACTTGGAGCGGAACGAATATGCCGGCGCTTTCCCCGTCATGAAGCTCCACGGGAATATGCAGCCGGACCGCGCTCTCCAGCAGCTGGCGGCAAGCGGACGGGCGATAGCTGCGCGGGGCGGCTGTCCAGGCAGCGGGCAGCTTCTCCGCTTGCAGGACAAGCCAAGGCTGAACCTCGGCCGCCGGCGCCGGTTCGAGCGTGGCAAAGGTCAAGGAAGGATCCGACGGCTGCCAGCAAGGCCTGCCGCTGCTTCCTGCAGCGTCCTCCCCGCTCTCCTCGACGGCAAAGAGGGTGCTGCGGCTCTCCGTCCCGGGCAAGCATTGCGCCAGAAGCGCTTCCACCTGCGAAGGCAGCGCCGCTCCCGAGGCGACGGCCAGCCATTCCCGCAGCTGGCCAGCCCCAATGCCGAGCGCCGCCGACCTTTTCAGAGATTTTTCTGTAAGCCGGTAGGCAGTGAGCTCCCTCACTTCTCCACGTTCGGCAGCGAGCTCGAGCGGCCAGAGCTGACGATACGAAGTCCAGGCTCCCGCCCATATATCTCCGTCAGGCTGCAGCAGAAGCGGCTCGTCCCCCTCTGAATCCCCCATCCTCCCCGCAGCCTTCAGCAGAGAGGAGCAGCCGGAAGCAGGACTCTCCTTGCTCCGTTTCGCCCCATTCGGCCCAGCCGCAGCCCGCCAGCCATTCCAGCAGCCCGGTCCATGCCGCGCTGTCCCGGCCCGGGCAGCCTGCAGGCCACACGGAGCGCGACCGGCATAGCTGCTCCAGCTTGGGCACGCTGTACCAGACATCCTCCCTCAGACTGGAGATGACCGACGCAGCGGCAGCCGCTTCCGCCGAACGGCGGACAGCCCGATCCAATATCCACCTGAACAGCCCCCTTTCCCGCTGCATCAGAGGCTCGTCAAGCCATGTCCGCAGCTTCTGCGCATCCCAGCTCCAGGCTCGTCCAGGACGCAAAATGCCGCTGCTGAAAGACCAGTCGAGCACGAGCGCGACCGAGCCGGGATAGTCCAGCCTCAAGGAAGGGTCCAGCTGGATAAAGGATTCGGGGCTCAAGCCCGCTGCCTGCTCCAGAGCTTTAATGGTGCTCCCATGAAGCCTTCCCTTCACGGTGAGTACCGGTCCGCTTCGGGCAAGCTCCGCTAGTGCCCCCAGCAGAGCGCGGCTGTACAGAGCGCCGCCTCCGCTTACGGCCGACGCGGCGCTGCGGTGCGCCGCCTCCTCGTCCGCAGCAATCCATGGGCTGGCAACGGCCGCCCATTTCAAGTACGAGCCGGCCGTCACGGCGACGGCGCGCTCCCCCCAGAAGCGCAGCCTCGCTTGCACGGCTCCGGCTGCCTGCAGGCCGGACAGGCCGGCACGCAGCTCCAGTCCCGACCAGCAGCCTGCGGCGGCTTCCTCCAGCAGCCGCCCCTCCTCGGCAGGATGGACGCCGAATCTCGTCAGCAGACAGCGGAGCACATCCTTCGAGACCGGGCTCAAGCGGCTCCAAATCTCCGCTTCCGAATCCTCTCCGGAGAAAGGTCCGGCAGAGCCCGGCAGCTCCGGCATAAGCACCGGATCGCTGCGTCTCCGGGTAGGACGGACAGCTTTGCTGCGCTCCCAAGGCTTGTCAGAGCCCATCATAAAGATCCCTTTTCCGCGATCTCGTACGTATAGCCCTGTTCGATCATGAACAGCTGCCGCTTCAACGCGAATTCCGTTTCCTTTGTCCCATCCGTCACGACCGTATAGAAATAAGCCCGGTTATCTTCCTTCGGCCGCAGCAGCCTGCCAATCCGCTGCGCTTCCTCCTGACGGGAGCCGTAGCTGCCCGATACTTGAATGGCGACGGCCGCATCGGGCATATCGATCGCGAAATTCGCGACCTTGGATACGACCAGCACAGGCAGGCTGCCGGAATTGAAGCGGCTGTACAGCTCCTCCCGCTCCTCGGGCGGCGTGCTGCCCGACAGCACGGGAGCTTCGAGCTCCCTCCCGAGGCTGGACAGCTGCCGCAAGTACTGGCCGATGACGAGCGCAGGTTTCCCCGGATGCCTTTCCAGAAGCCGGCGCACCGCCTCCGCCTTGCGGGGATTTTCTCCGGCGAGCCGCAGCTGGGCGCGGGCTCCCGCCCCATCGTATGTTTCCCCGTCTTCCTCCGGCAGCGGCACCCTCACCTCCCGGCAGCTGACCGCGGCGATCCAGCCCTCGCGCTCAAGCGCCTTCCACGGCAGCTCGAACAGCTTGGGGCCGATCAGGGAAAAGACATCCTCGGCTCGCCCGTCCTCGCGCACGAGCGTCGCTGTCAGGCCCAGCCTCCGCGTCGCCTGCAGCTCGGCGGTCAACCGGAATACCGGAGCCGGAAGCAGATGCACCTCGTCGTAGATGATGAGGCCCCAGTCCCTGCGGCTGAACAAATCCATATGGCCTCCGCTGCCCCGGCGTCCCATAATCTGATACGAGGCGATGGTGACCGGCCGTACTTGCTTGTTCTCCCCCGTATATTCGCCGATGTCATCCTCCGCGATCGTCGTTTTTTCCACCAGCTCTCGCCGCCACTGCCGTACGGAGGTCGTGCCCGATGTCAGGATCAGCGTCGCGCAGCCGAGCCTGGCGAGAGCGGCGGCGCCAACGACGGTCTTGCCCGCTCCGCACGGCAGCACGATGACGCCGCTGCCGCCCTCTCCCTGGACGCCGTCCCGGCAAAACCGTTCCACCGCTTGCAGCTGGTAATCCCTCAGCCGGAACGGCTTGCCCGAGGGCAGCTCGCCGCGCAGACCGATGCGGAGCGCTTCGCCTTCCCGGTAGCCGGCATGGTCGACGACCGGCATGCCCATCCGCAGCAGCTCTCTCTTCAGATCTCCCCGGCGATCGCCCGGAACGGCGATTCCATCGGCTGCGCGGGCAGCCCCCCATGAAGCGATGCACTCGTCCGTAATTTCCCGCAGCCTTGCGGCGGGTCCGGACAGCAGCAGCATGCCGTCTTCAATCGATGTCAGCTCCAGCTCCCCGTACCTGCTGAGCCACTGCTTCACTCTGCCGGCGGCCGCGCCCGGCACCCCGTACCGCGCATTGGCTTCTAGGCAGTCCAGGATTTCTTCCGCCGGCTTGCCTTGGGAAGCAGCATTCCATACGCTCAGCGGGGTCATTCGGTAGGTATGCATCGTGCCGGGACGCTTGACGAGCTCGGCAAAGCCCGCGAGCGCTTCCCTGGCCTTTTCGGCTCCGGGATGGGCATCGTCCAGCAGCACCGTGCCGTCCTCCAGCACGACAAGCGGGCCGCTCTTCCGCTTCAGCATGTTAGACCCAGCCTCCTTTTATCACTTGCCAATGCTGACAGTATGGGGCAAAACCCAGCCTTTTTATGCCGCCTGGCCGCGCATAGGAGGGGCTGAAGCAAAAAGGCCGGCAGTTCCCGAAGGGATGCCGGCCTTTTTTCTTTCCTATGCCTGTCAATGGACGAACGGGGACGGAGCCGCCTCGGATATGGCGCTCAGCGCATGTCCCGCTTCATCCGCAAATCTGTCGCGTACGGCGAGATCCCCGATCGCGACAACGCCGACCAAGCGGCCGTCTTCCACGACGGGCAGCCTGCGGATCTCCTTTTCCGCGAACAGGCGGCCCGCTTCCTCGGCCGTGTCAGCCGGGCTCAGCGTGACCGGGTTCGGCGTCATGACTTCGATTACGGCGGTGGAGCCGGAATGCTTGCCGGCATATCCCCGCACGACAAGATCCCGGTCCGTCACGACTCCGATCAGCCTCTCGCCCTCGACGATCGGAACGAAGCCGATGCCGTGGTCCTTCATCAGCACGGCCAGTTCATACACATTGTCCTTCAGCGTAGCAGTGATGCAAGGCTTGCTCATGATCTGTGATACCGCAACTGGCATGCGCTTGACCTCCCAAGAAATTGGCCGGTTCGTTCCGTCCTGCTTTCCAGCACAGGAAGTCCGGTTGTTTCCTTATCGTGCGCATGCCTCCATGAGGTCATTCACGGGAGAATGTGGCGGCATATTTTTCCGCGCAGCCGATCATCAGCCGGGCGGATTGAAGCATCGAGCTTTCGTCGAGGTCGAATCTCGGATGATGATGCGGATGCACGGCGCCCGCCTCGGAATTGCCTGCGCCGACGAACATGAAGCAGCCCGGCACCTGCTCGAGGTAATAGGCGAAGTCCTCGCCTGCCGTAATCAGCTCCGACTCGCGGACATTCCCGTCTCCGAACAGCTCGGCTGCCGCAGCCATGCAGCGGGCCGCCTCCAGCTCGTCATTGACGACCGGCGGGTAGCCCTCCCGGTAATCCAGCTCCCCTTCGGTGCCGAATCCGGCGCATACGAGCCGGACGAGCTCGGAGATGCGCTGGCGCATCAGGTCCCGCACGCCCTTGTCGAAGGTGCGCACCGTTCCCTTCAGCCGGCAGTTGCCGGCAATGACATTGCTCGCCTCTCCGGCCTGGAAAGAGCCGATGGAAAGAACCGCCGTGTCGAGAGGGCTGACATTGCGGCTTACGACCGACTGCAGAGCCTGGACGAGCGCAGACCCCGCGACGATCGTGTCGCGGGTATGCTCCGGCATCCCTCCATGCCCCCCTTTGCCGGTAATCTCGATGGTGAACTCGTCCACGCCGGCCATGAACGCGCCTCCGCGGATGCTGACCGTACCGGCCTGGACCGGCGTCCATAGATGCACGCCGTAGATGACGTCGACGCCTTCAAGCGCTCCGTCGCGGATCATCGGCAGCGCGCCGCCGGGAGTAAGCTCCTCCGCGGGCTGGAAGAGCAGCCTGCGGGTGCCGCCGAAGCCGCCGTCGAGCGAATGATAGTACTCTGCGATCGCCAGCAGCGAGGACGTATGGGCGTCGTGCCCGCATGCATGCATGACGCCCGGTGTCTGGGAGCGGTATTCCACTTCCTTCAAGTCCTGGAGCGGCAGAGCGTCCATGTCCGCTCTCAGCGCGATTACGGGACCCGGATGATCCCCTTTCAGATCGACGACAAGTCCGTAGCCTCCGACCCCCTTGCGGACAGAGGCGCAGCCGATTTCTGCCAGACGATCTCCTATCCAGGCGGATGTATGCTCTTCCCGGAAGCTGATTTCAGGATGCCGATGCAGATGGCGGCGGTCGCTTACCATGCGCGGATACAATTCCAAAAGCTTGTCCGCCGCGGCGGTCTGGTCTTGATTCAAGCTGTTGCCCTCCTTGCCTTGTGCCGGGACGCCAGAGGCGGCTCCCGGAGCGGCCGTTTATAATCTTCCTGCTGTTCTTGTAGTGTACCAGATGCAGGCCCCGCCGGGGTAGACGATACTGCCGCGGCGCTCGGGACGACAGGCCGCGCAGGGTTGCACTGGCTTTGGAAACATACTAATATGAAAGGGAATACAGTCTTTGCCATGCTGCTGAGGAGGATTTCCCCCATGTTAATTGAAAATTCAGGCTTGAACGGGTTGAAAAGCGATCTGGCCCACCTTGACGAAAGCGCCGAGAGCCTCGGATTCGTCCGCTGGCAATGGGAATACTACCGCGCTACATACGATCTGAAATTCGTGGACCGCGGCACGAACTACGAATATTTCCTGCGGATCAGCACGCGGGCCGTCGAAGGCAAGCTGGAAAATCCGGCAGCCGTGCTCACCGTTGAATCCGTCTATATCGGACGAGCCACTTTCCCGCACGGCCTCGAATATGAGTCCGCCGTGCCCCAGCCTATTCTGAGCGCTGCCAAGCAGAAGCTCGCCGACCTCAAAAATAAGCTTTCCGAGTAGGTGACAGCCAACCATGAAGGTCAATCCGGAGGGCCGCCGCGGCAGGCCGGACTTCCTGCTCCTGATTCTGACGCTGGCTCTTGTCGGCTTCGGTCTCGTCATGGTGTTCAGCTCCAGCTCCAGCACGGCCGCCGTCAGCCGCACTGCAGGAAATGATCCTCTTTATTACTTGAAGAAGCAATTCCTGTTCGCCGCTCTCGGGACGGTCATCATGCTGGTTGTGATGAATTTCCGCTATCAGGTGTTCAAGCGGGGGTTCATGCTGTTCTTTCTTCCCGTCTTTTTCATGCTCATGATCGTTCCGTTCGTGGCAAGAGAGATCAACGGGGCAAGAAGCTGGTTCAATGTGATGGGATTCGCGGTACAGCCGACGGAATTCGCGAAGCTGGCGCTTATCCTCTATCTCGGCACTCTGATCGCCAAAAAAGGGGAACGGTTCCGCAGCTTCAAAAAAGGGCTCGTGCCGGTCATCGTCATCGTCGGCATCGTATGCGGAATGATCATGCTGCAGCCGGATCTCGGCTCCTGCCTCGTCATAGCGGCCTGCGCGTTCCTGATGATTGTTGCAGGAGGAGCCAACCTGCGCCAGCTGGCTGCATCCGCCTTTTTCGGAGGCATCGTCCTGACCGCTGTCGGAGCCGTAGCCTTCCTCATCTCGCCAACCAAGTGGGAATACCGCATCAGCCGGTTTACGAGCTATCAGGATCCGCTGGCCGACTCCCTGGGGGACGGTTATCAGGTCGCCCGCTCGCTGATGGCGCTCGGCCATGGCGGATTCAGCGGAGCCGGCCTCGGACACGGCATCCAGAAGGTCCAGTACTTGCCGTTCGCCTACAACGACTTTATCTTCGCCATCATCGGGGAAGAGCTCGGCTTCATCGGAAGCACGTTGTTCCTGATCGTATTCCTGCTCTTCCTGTGGCGCGGATTGATTGTCGCCCTTCGCTGTCCCGATATATACGGCACGGTTGTGGGAGCCGGCATCGTCTCTCTGTTCGCGGTACAGGCATTCATCAACATCGGCGGCGTCACCAATGCGATTCCGTTGACCGGCGTCACGCTTCCGTTCATCAGTTATGGAGGCTCTTCCCTGCTGGCCAGCCTGATGTCCGTCGGCGTGCTGCTCAGCATCAGCCGCGAAGCCAATCGTCAGCCCGCATCGGCGAAGCGGGCGACGGACAACCCGCTTCGCGCAGTCGGCCGGCAGGCCAATTCGTAGCTGCCGTCCCTGCATCCGCAAAATGAAAAGGAGCCGCTCTCATGAGCGGCTCCTTTTTTCATTTCAGCCTTGCCGGACCGGTTCCGGCTTCCTCTACCGGTTCGTCCCGGAACAGGACTCCATCCACTTTGACGTTGATCTCGACCACGTTGAGACCCGTCATATTCTCTACGGCTTCCCTGACGTTCAGCTGCAGCTGCCTGCAGACTTCCTGGATCGGAATGCCGTATTGGACGATTACCCTGAGATCGACGGCCGCTTCCAGCTGGCCGACTTCGACGGATACGCCCTTCTGGGCGTTCTTTCCGCTGAGCCTCTTGGCGAGACCTTCGGATATGCCGCCGGACATCGCGGCGATCCCGGGAGTCTCAAGCGCCGCCAGTCCGGCGATCGTAGCGACAACGTCATCCGAAATCCGAATCAAGCCTGTTTGAAGGTCTTCCGCCATCACGTTCAACTCCTTCAATGAATCCACTCTTTCTTCCATTGTAAGGGATGATCTCTTCCAAAAGCAAGACAAGCACAATCCATTCCGGGCGTTTACTTTTCCATGCGGGATGGGTATATTAAGATACAGATTTTGCCGTATTACATATTCCAAAATGATCGAGGTGCCGCTTCTTGAGTCGTCGTCAACTGTTTTTCGCCGGGCTGATCATCAGCTTCGCATTGAGCGGAATCGCCCATTACGCCCATTGGAACGAAATGTTCCAATTCGTCGTCTCCGCCATCTCCGTCATCTTCGTGGCCGGGTTTCTCGGGCAGGCCACCGAGTCCGTGGCGCATTATGCGGGACAGCGTCTCGGCGGCTTCCTCAACGCCACCTTCGGCAACGCAGCCGAGCTGATCATCGCGATTTTCCTCGTTCGGGCAGGCTCCTTCGAGACCGTCAAAGCGAGCTTGACCGGTTCGATCATCGGCAACCTGCTGCTGGTGCTCGGCCTCAGCATTTTTCTGGGCGGACTGAAGTACAAGGAGCAGCGCTACAACGTCCAGCTGGCCACCCACAACTCGACGCTCATGGTGATGGCCGTCATCGCCCTCATCGTGCCGGCCATCTTCGTCGCGGCGGAGCATTTCTCCGTACAAGCCGACAAGGTGCTCAGCATTACGGTCGCGATCATTCTGATCGTCAGCTATTTGCTCTGGCTGGTCTTCTCCATGGTCACGCACAAAAACATGCTCTCCGATATGGAGGATAAGGCCGATGCGTCGGCGGAGGGCCACCACGAAGAACCCGTATGGAGCAAAGGCCGCTCCATCCTGTATCTGGTCGTGGCCACCGTCATGGTCGCCTTCGTCAGCGAATGGCTTGTCGGAACGCTGCATGAGGTGTCGGCCCGCTTCGGCCTCTCCGAGCTGTTCATCGGCGCCTTCGTCGTCGCAATTGTCGGCAATGCCGCCGAGCACAGCGCGGCCATCATGCTCGCGCTCAAAAACAAGATGGGCGCAGCGGTGGAAATCGCCGTCGGCAGCAGCCTGCAGATCGCGCTGTTCGTCGCCCCGGTGCTCGTGCTGATCAGCGGTCTGTTCGGGCCGACGATGGACATCGTCTTCACCCCGATCGAGCTGGCTTCCATTGCGGTCGCGGTATTTATCGCCAAGGCGGTCTCCAGCGACGGAAGGACCAACTGGTATGAAGGCTTTCTGCTGATTATGGTTTATATCATTCTAGGCTTCGCCTTCTTCCTCGTCTAGGAAGCACGCAGCAAAAAGGCGCATCTCCCGCCGACAGCGGGGGATGCGCCTTTTTGCTGCGGATGGCCGGGAAGCCACCGTTGCTGGCTGCTATAGGAGCTGAGACTTTTGGTCCAGCGCTTCATACAGTTGGGCAAGGTTGCGCTCGAGCCGGCTGATGATCGCTTTGCCAGCGGCCTCATCGATAAGCCCCGCCCTTACGGCAAAGTCAACTTCCCGCGAGAAGCCGTACATCTGGGTATCGAGGACTTCTTCGTACAGAGGGCACTTGCGGGTAGCAAGATTCTCCATCTGAACCTCAATCAGCTTCTCGATTTTGTTCGCGTCATCCTGCAGCAGTTGAACCGCCTTCTGATGCAGATGGACCAGGACTTCCGGTGAAGACATAGTTTCCCCCCCCTGTGCGGATGTCTCGCCGTCTTCATGTTACGATAGTATCTTTAATATTAGACGATCTCTGTCCAATACACAAGGTCATTGCAGGAACAAGCCCATGAAAATAAGCCCGGCCGAATGCGCGGCCGGGCTTATCGATAGCTGCTGAATGAAGCTACTCGCCGATGACTTTCACGTCGAGGTTATGCTTCGAGAAAGCCTCGGAAAGGGCTGCTTTCGCTTCGTCGGCATCAGGCCCGTGAACGTGAAGCTCATAGGAATGGCCTCCGACCAACGTCGTGAACAAGCCCAGGATGCTCTTCACATCGATGTACTTGTTGTCGGCCTGAAGGACGATCGATGAGCGGAACCGGCTTGCAATTTGGGAAATTTCTACGATAGCCGCATTGTTGGACATAGGGATTCCTCCTTGTAAGAAGTCGATAAAGAAAACGTTTCCTTCATCATAACTGAATCAGGATGCCCATTCAAGATGGAACATGTAAAATTTAACCTCAATTAGAGCCCCGCAAACGCAGTCGGAATCGAATCGGATTATTTCAAGCTGTCCGGATTCAGGCCTTCCAGTTCCGGCAGGACGAAGAGGCCGTCCTTGCGGATCAGCACGTCGTCGAAATACACTTCGCCGCCGCCGTATTCCGGACGCTGGATGAGAACGAGATCCCAGTGGACGGCGGAACGGTTGCCGTTGTCGGCCTCCTCGTACGCTTGACCCGGCGTGAAGTGCAGCGAGCCCGCGATCTTCTCGTCGAACAGGGTATCGTTCATCGGATGCAGAATGTACGGATTGAAGCCGAGGCTGAACTCGCCGATATAACGGGCTCCTTCGTCCGTATCGAGAATTTCGTTGATGCGGCCGGTGTTGTTGGAGGTCGCCTTGACGATGCGTCCGTTCTCGAACGTGAAGGAGATGTTGTCGAAGGTCACGCCGGAATTCACGCTGGGCGTATTGTACGTAATCGTACCTTGCACGGAATCGCGGATCGGAGCTGTGTACAGCTCGCCGTCGGGAATGTTGCGCTCGCCCGCGCATTTCACGGATCCGATTCCCTTGATGGAGAAGCTGAGATCCGTGCCCGGTCCGGTGATGCGCACGCGGTCGGTGCGGTCCATGAGCTGCTTGAGCGGCGTCATCGCTGCTTCCATCTTGCTGTAATCCAGATTGCACACATTGAAGTAGAAGTCCTCGAACGCCTCGGTGCTCATCTTGGCCAGCTGCGCCATCGATGCGCTCGGATAGCGGAGCACGACCCATTTGGTACGCTTCACCCGGATTTCGGAGTGGACCGGGTGAGAGTAGAGCTGCTGGTACATCCTCATGCTTTCTTCCGGCACATCGGCCAGCTCGTTGACGTTCTCTCCCGACCGGACGCCTATGTAGCCTTGCATCTGGCTCATTCTTTCCTGGTCGAGCTTGGACCACAGCTCGATCTGCTCCTTGGAGGCATTTTGCAGCAGGGAGCGCAGGATGGAACGGTCGCTTGTTTCCACGAATGGACGGCCGCCGCGCTTGACCACTTCCTCGATGAGGCACTTGCCGAGCTCAAGCTCGCTTCCGATCAAGTCGATCAGGATGTTTTCGCCAGGCTGCACTTGGACGGAATGGCTCACCAGATTCGCGGCGAGTGTTTGAAGTCTAGGATCACGCATGAACGGTTGAATCTCCCTTCGATCTAAAAAACTTTTTACGCGAACCATCCTATCATGAACGCCTCTTCTGTTGCACGGTCATGCGTTATTGCACTAATGATTCAATTGGAACAGAAACTCCGTCTTTCTCTGCTCATCGGCCTTGTTCCCGTCCAATCTATAATGAAGATCCGCGTTTTCGGCCAATTTCAATGGCACGAGCTGGCTGCGGTCGACGACGAGAGTATACGAGGAGTCCGCGGATAAGGAATCCATCATTTCCTGCCACTGTCCGGCGCTGCGCATAAGCTCCCGGTTCCATTCCCGCTTCAGCTCCGCCTGCCGGGAGCCGTCCAGCCGCCCCCACACCTCGCTGTCCTCCGGGGAGCTGCTCTCGATGCGGCTCCATTGGTCCTGAAGCCGGCTGCGCCATATCCTCCCGGCTTCTGCCGGGTTCGGACGGATGATGAGAACAGCGCGGCCTGCCTCCGAATTGGCAGCGTCCAGAGCGACGGCCGCCTTGCTGTCCAGCAGCCGGCCCAGCAGCCATGCCGGATTGTATCCGGCCGGAATTCCGCCTTCGGTTTCCAGCATGTCCGCTTCTCCCTCTCTGCTCTCCAGCAGCCGAACTCCTTCATGCCGCTGCACCTCTCCCTTGAACTGCGTCTTGGCCGCGGAGCTGCCGGCCGATGTGGAGAAGCCGCTGAAGCTGTAGCTGTCCTGAGCCGCCAGCCCCGACACGGCAAGGCTGAACAGCTCCTCCGGCGTACGGTCCGCCTGCATAGCCGCGCAGCCGCCCAAGGTTATAGCCAGAATCGCGCCCGTTCCGGCGGCAACCGTTCCTGCCCGCTTCCATTCCATGTCATTCCAACCTCCGCTCGTTTCCACTAGCATTTCCAACCCGCAACAACTAATATGCGAAGCAAGCTTTCCGCAACGGGATTCGGCTTGACACTGGATGCCTGATTCCTATAAAATTAGTTGTTGAATATAGGCCAACGTTTTTGTGACACCCTCATGGGGTGCTGCAGCTGGAGGGCCAGCGGCTGAACTAGTCCTTCGGGGTCATGGCTTGTCCATGTCCGTGCAGCATCCGGCGAAATCATTGGACCCTTTTCAAACATTCCATTTGAAGAAGGAGTTACACCCAATATGTCACGTTATACAGGTCCCAAGTTTAAACTCAGCCGTCGTCTCGGCATTTCCCTGAGCGGCACCGGCAAAGAACTCAAGCGCAACTTCGCACCGGGTCAACACGGTCCGAACCAGCGCAAAAAAGTGAGCGGCTACGGCCTGCAGCTGGCTGAGAAGCAAAAACTCCGCCACATGTACGGAGTCAACGAGAAGCAATTCCGCAACCTGTTCGACAAGGCTTCCAAGCTGAAAGGCATCTCCGGCGAGAACTTCATGTTCCTGCTTGAGTCCCGCCTGGACAACCTGGTTTACCGCCTTGCCTTCGCGAACTCCCGCCCGGGCGCTCGCCAGCTCGTTGCCCACGGCCACGTCACGGTCAACGGCAAAAAAGTCGACATCGCTTCCTACCAAGTACTGCCTGGCGACGTGATCGGCCTGCGCGAACGCAGCCGCAGCATGAAATCGATCAAAGAAGCCATGGAAGGCCGTCATCACCTTCCTAGCTACATCGAGTTCAACGAAACGGCTATGGAAGGCAAGTACGTTCGCCTGCCAGAGCGCGGCGAGCTGAGCTCCGACATCGACGAGAAGCAAATCGTCGAGTTCTACAGCCGCTAATACCGGCTTCTCTTCTTCGGAAGAGACCCGAAAAACCCCCTTGCGATTGCCGCAAGGGGGTTTTTCTCCTTCATATGACCGCTGCATCCGGTTCTTCTTATTCCTTGACGGATGCCTCCGAGGCTGCCGCAGCCATCGCAGCTGCCGCATCGGACGGCAGCGCTGGGATATCAGCAGCCGCCGGCTTCACGCCTGCCGCCGGAACGCGGGAAGTTAGGCTTTTCATCAGGGCATTGACGTCGATTCCGGCGACGCTCTTCAGCATTTCCGGCGCTGTCGCCATCAGATCCGTCACATAGTTGCTGAGACGGGCCGCTCCGGCTCCATTGCCCGTATCGACAACCGTCAGCTTGTCGATCGACTTGATCGGCTCGGCAACCTTGCCGGCCAGCTCCGGCAGCATCTTGACGATAATGTCGAGCACGGCCGCTTCGCCGAACTTCTCGAACGCCTGCGCCAGCTTTTCCTTGGCTTCCGCTTCGGCCAGACCGCGCAGCCGGATGACTTCGGCTTCGGCTGTGCCTTTGGCCCGCTGGGCGTCGGCTTCCGCCTGGCCTGCCAGCCGTTTCTGCTCCGCGTTGGCGCGGGCCTCGGCTTCGATCCGATACTTCGTGGCGTCCGCCGCGTTGATCTGCTTGGCCTTTTCCGCCTCGGCGGCCTGCTCCACCGCATAACGATCGGCGTCGGCTTTTTTCTTCACTTCGGAATCGTACTGCTTCTCGCGGCGAAGGATTTCCTTGGTCTCGAGATCGATCTCGCGTTCCTTGCGGACGAGCTCGACCTTCATCTGCTCCTCCACGACCTGCTGCTTGATCCGGGCTTCCTGGATCGTATACGCCTGATCGGCATCGGCCTTGGCCGTATCCTGGTCCTTTTTAAATGAAGCGACCTTGAGCTGGTTCTCCTTGGAAGCCTCTGCGATATTCGTATCGCGCAGCAGCTCCGCCTTCTGCCCTTCCTCTTCGGCTTGGGCTTTCTGAATTCGGGCATCGCGAACCGCCTGCGCCTCGGCGATTTCGGCATCCCGCTTGACCGCGGCGATCCGCGGCTTGCCGAGCGCATCGAGGTAGCCATGCTTGTCGCGCAGATCCTTGATCGTGAAGGAGACGATCTGCAGGCCCATCTTCTTCAGGTCCTTGGCCGCTACGGATTGAACCTCCTGGGCGAAACGGTCCCGGTTGCGGTACACTTCCTCTACCGTCATGGAGCCGAGAATCGCCCGCAGATGGCCCTCGAGAACTTCCTGGGCTTCCGACTTCAGAGCTTCAACCGGCTTGCCCATGAACTGCTCGGCTGCCGTCGCCACATCCTCGACCGAGCCGCCGATCTTGATGATGGCGACTCCGTCCGCCATGACCGGCACGCCCTGCTCCGTATACACCTCGGGGGTGGATACGTCCAGCTTCATGGACAGAAGCGACAAGAACTCCGCCCGCTGGAATACCGGCAGGATGAAGGCGCCTCCGCCGCGGACGATCTTGATTTTGCGGCCCGAATCGTCGGATGCGACGTTGCTCGATCCGAGGAACGTACCCGTGACGATCATCGCCTCATCCGGGCTGACCGTCTTGTACCTTGCCCAGAACGCAAGACCCAGTACGACAATGACACCGACAACGATAGCAGGAATAACCAAATAATCTGGAATCAAACCCATTTCCCCTCTCTCATTTCAAAATGGATACCGCCAAGGCATCCGGCTTCACTTCGACGACGACGACTTTGCTTCCGGTTGGAATATCGGTGCCGTCGAAGCTTTCGGCCGTATGGTTCGTCACTCCCGCTCCGATCCGGACCAGCACTTCGCCGCAGCCGCGGGCCGGAATGGCCGTCAGCACCTCGCCGATCGATCCGCCCAGCTCCTGCATGGAGTACCCCGAAGTGGATTCGGAGTTCTGCATCGGCCTGACATACAGGAAGAACACGAGCAAGGAGCAACCCGCCGCAGCGAGGACGGACAGAAGCGCAATGCCGGAGGCCGGGAGGCTCGAATACTTCTCCATCATAAGCCCCGCTCCGCCGAATGCCGTAACGGCGCCGGCAGCGGCAGCCGGCTGGAAAATATGATGACCGTCCACGGACAGGAAATCGAGCGCCCCGTCCAGGAAAGAGCCCAGAATATCCCCCAGCACTACGCTTACGATGGCGAACAGGACGCCGAAGGCAAGGCATGACAGGTAAACCGTTTCCATCCCGCACCTCCCCATATTTGGCATCTAATGTTAACTGCCCGGTACTCTATACGTTGCAATCGGCCATTTGTTTCACAACTTAGACATTTTCTTGTTGAAAATTTCGGACAGCCGCTACAATTGAATCCGAATCCGCGCCATGCGCCGTTTGCCGGCTTGCAGGACATCCCCTTCTTGCGGCTCCACGACCGCCGAGACATCCTCCAGCTTAACCCCGTTGAGCTTGACGGCTCCTTGCTGGACGCTTCGGCGGGCTTCGCTGCCCGACGGCAGCAAATCCAGGACGGTGAGAAGCTTTACGAGCCGGATCTTGCCCTCTTCAAGCTCTGCCGCCTGCAGGACGGCCTCCTCGATATCATCCGGCAAGGCGCCTTCGGAGAATATCGCGCGGAAACGCGATTCGGCGAAGTCAGCCGCTTCCGTTCCATGGAACAGGCGGACGAGGGAGTGAGCCAGCATCAGCTTGGCATCCCTCGGATGCAAGGTGCCGTCTGCCAATCCGGATGAGACGGCGGCCAAGCGATCCGAGTCCAGATCCGTGGCCAGCTCGAAATATTTGGGCATGAGGCCGTCCGGTATGCTCATCGCTTTGCCGAAAATTTGGTCCGGCTCCTCCTGGATGCCGATGTAATTGCCGAGGCTCTTGCTCATTTTCTGAACGCCGTCGAGCCCTTCGAGGATCGGCATCGTGATGGCGGTCTGCTGCCGCTTGCCGTATTCCTTCTGCAGGCTTCTGCCCATGAGGAGATTGAACTTCTGGTCGGTTCCGCCCAGCTCGATGTCCGTCTCTAGGGCGACCGAATCGTATCCCTGCATAAGAGGGTAGAAAAACTCGTGGATGCTGATCGGCAGGTTGGATTTGTACCGCTTCGTGAAGTCGTCCCGTTCCAGCATGCGGGCAACCGTCGATTTGGCCGCGAGGCCGATGACTTCATTGAAGGTGAGCGGCGACAGCCATTCGGAGTTGAAGCAGACCGTCGTCCGCTCCGGATCGAGCACGTTGAAAATCTGATCCTTGTATGTCTGGGCGTTGCGCCGGACATCCTCCTCGGACAAAGCCTTGCGGGTTTCCGACTTGCCCGACGGATCGCCGATCCGGCCGGTGAAATCCCCGATGAGCAGCTGGACCTCATGTCCGCATTCCTGGAACTGCCGCAGCTTCTGGAGCACGACAGTATGGCCGATATGAATATCCGGAGCCGAAGGATCCAGTCCCAGCTTCACCTTGAGCGGAATGCCGGCCGCCACCGATTCCTCCAGCTTCTCCCGAAGGCCGCTCTCCGGGATGATCTCGGCCGTTCCCCTTGCGAGAATCGCCAGCTGCCGCGCAACCTCCTGCCGCTGCTCCGAAGTCAGCTTCGGTCCGGGACGCTGCCCGCTCCGCTCCATGTTCTCCTGCTGGTTCATTTTCTGTGCTCCCCTTTCTCTGATGGGCGCCTGCGGCGCTGAAAACGCAAAAAATCCTTCTCGTCCGAAGGGACGAGAAGGATTAGCTCGCGGTACCACCCTTGTTGGAATCCGCTCCGCCTGCGCATGCTATGACAGGCAAAGCCAAATGGATTCCCACTTCGTTGAACATAACGGAAGGCTGCTTCCGGGACCGGGCTACGCGCCGGGCTGGCAGCCCGCGGTTCCCCCGGCCGGCTCAGGGCTGTAATTCGCGCGGACGGGGCGTCCCGGTTCGCACCTGCCACCGGGTCTCTGTGAACGCCTGCCGTCCGGCTACTGGATGCCCATCCACGCCGTTGGCCGTATGGTCCGCCGGCTCCTCCGAGCCGTGCGGAATCGTTTTGCAAGTTATATCATGCCCCGCGAGGAGTGTCAACTTCCAAGCTTCGGCAGCAACAGCCGGAAAAGGGGAGATTTCAACGATGGAAATGACATCTGGTGCCGGGTTCCGGCGACATGTGCTATAATAGCTGTGCTTACTTGGAGGAGGAAAGGTACATATGGCTCAAGAGCATGAACAAGCTCCCGGGCGCAGCGGCTGGAGGACGTTCGGTCTCGTCGTGTGGATCACGGCGAAATGGCTGATTATCTTCGGCATTACCGGCGCATTGTTTGCCGGCGGCATCGCGACCGGATATGTGGCCGCCCTGGTCAAGGACGATCCTGTCCGGCCCGGCAGCGAGCTGGAAGCCATGGTCAACGAGAATGCCCTGACCGGCTTCGTTTATTTCAACGACGGGACAACCCCCGTAGGACAGCTCAGGACCGACGAGGACAGGCGTCTCGTCGACCTGCAGAACATCCCGCAATCCGTCATCGACGCCCTGTTGTCGACGGAAGACAGCAATTTTTATTCCCATATCGGAATCGACTACATGGGCTTCGGGCGCGCCGTCAAGCAGAAGCTGCTCAATGAAAGCAGCCAGACCGGCGGCAGCACGCTCACCCAGCAGGTGGCAAGAAGGGTATTCCTCAGCCTCGACCGCACCGATGCGCGCAAGGTCAAGGAAATCCTGCTCTCCATCCGGATGGAGAGATATTTGACCAAGGACCAGATCCTCGCGGCTTATCTGAACAAAATGCCGTTCGGCAACGGTTCATCCGGCTACAATCTGTATGGAATCAAGTCCGCGGCGATCGGAATCTTCAACATCTCCGATCTCAGCAAGCTCAATCTGGCTCAATCCGCCTATCTGGCAGGCCTTCCGCAGCTGCCGTCGTCCTATTCGGCCTTCAACGGGAAGGGCGTATTCAACCCGGACGGATTCCGGAGAGCCACGGCAAGGCAAAAAATCGTCCTGTCCCGCATGCTCGTCACCGGCCGCATCACCCAGGCCCAATACGACGAGGCGATCGCCTTCGATCTCAAGAGCACGCTCGCCCCGCATAAGGAGAAGGCTTACAACACCTTCCCTTACCTGATGCTCGAGACGGAGCGGGAAGCGGCAACGATTCTCGCCATGAAGCAGAACCCCAATCTCAAGAAGAGCGATCTGGCCAAGACGGAAAATTCCGAAATTCTGGCCAGCGCGCGCGAGCAGCTGCTCCGCTCCGGCTACCGGGTGTTCACGACGATCGACAAGGTCATCTACAACAACATGCGCGAAGTCGCGAGCAACCCGGACAACTTCGGACCGGCCAGCAAGACAAAGGGCCCCGAACAGGCCGCCGCGATCATGATCGACCACCGCAGCGGCGCCATTCTCGGCATGATGGAAGGGCGCGACTTCAACATCGAGCAGATGAACTACGCGACGCAGATGACGCGCCAGCCAGGCTCCGCGATGAAGCCGATCGGCGCCTATCTGCCGGCACTCGAGGCCGGGCTCGTCCAGCCGGCCAGCGTCATCGACGACTCGCCGATCATTCTCAAGGACGGCCAGAAGGGCTTCCATATTCCGATGAACGCGAACAAGAAGTTCAACGGTCTCGTGACGGCACGCGAAGCTCTCAACCGCTCGTTGAACACGCCGGCCCTCAAGCTGTTCCTGGACAAGGTGACCATTCCGAAGGCATGGGATTTTGCCCGCTCTCTCGGCATTTCGACCCTGCAGCCTAGCGACGACAACGCTCAAACGGGTGTCATCGGCGGCCTGAGCAAGGGCGTGACCGTCGAAGAGCTGACGGATGCCTATGCGACCATTCCGAACGGCGGCGTCTACAATGAGCCGTTCATGATCAGCAAGATCGTGGATTCGGAAGGCCATATCGTCTATCAGCACGAGCTCAAGCCGAAGCGCGTTTATTCCGAGCAGACCGCTTTCCTGATGACAGACATGCTGCGCACGGTCATCTCGGATGCAAGCGGCACGGCTCACAGCCTGACGAGCGGCTTCAAATCCTACGGAAAGATTCCGATCGCAGGCAAGACCGGCTCCACCCAGAGCTATGGCGACGTCTGGTTCATGGGCTTCACGCCGGACATCACGCTGGGCGTATGGGCCGGCTACAAGGAGCAGAAGAACGTGCTCCTCAAGGACTCCCATTCCAGGGCGCGCTCGCTCTGGACCGAAATCATGAACCAGACGGTCGCCGACAGGCCCGAGCTGTTCAAGACCGAGGCGTTCCCCAAACCGGACGGGCTCGTCAAAGCGACCGTTTCGACCGTCAGCGGGATGCTGCCGAGCGATCTGATCCGCTCCCGCGGCCTGCTCGTCACCGACTGGTTCAACAAGAAATACGTGCCGACCAAAGTGGACAACGTTCTCGGCAGCATGTCCTTCATTACGTACAACGGCGTCAATTACATCGCCCAGGACACGACTCCATCGGACTTCGTCTTCACGAAAACCGTCATCAAGAGGGAAAAGCCGCTTGGCGAGCTGATGGACGAAATCAACAAAGCCCAGCAAGCTATGCCGGCCGAATACCGCAGGCCGCTGTCGGCCTTCATCCCCAAGGATGCGACCGACGACGCGCCGACGATGGTCGACCCGCGTCGAGACGACGGCGCCGCTCCTTCCGCCCCATCGAACGTATCGCTGGAAGCGGTGAACGGCGCTTACCGGATTTCCTTCGCGGCAAGCCCCGAAAAGGATGTCGTCGGCTACCGGCTGTACCGCTCGCAAGGACTCGGCTTCAGCAAGCATGGAGAATCCATCCTGACGGGCAGCACGCTGTCCTTCTCGGATCATTCCGGCTCCCTGCTGTCGTCCTACTACGTGACCGCAGTGGACGTAGGCGGCCATGAGTCGGCGCCAAGCGCGACCGTAAGCCCGTTTGGCGCGGCCCTTCCCGGAGTTCCCGGCGATACCGGCCAAGGCGGCGACAATGTCGGTGCCGGCACCGACAACCCCGGAGGCGTCACGCCTCCGGACCCCGGTACGCCAGCTCCAGGAGCAGCCCCTCCGTCCGCTCCTTCCGGTCTGAATGTATCCGTCGACGGCAAGACGGTCAACCTGAGCTGGACGTTGAATGCCGATACCGAAGGAGTTACCCGTTATGAGGTGTACTACAGCCCCAACAATGACGGGAACTATCAAAGCATCGGCTCCGCTACGACCAACAGCTTCTCGGCTACGATGGCCAGCACGGCCGGCACGTACCGGATCAATGCGGTCAACGCCGCCGGAGCTTCTCCTTACTCTTCAGCCGTCGTTTACGGCTCCTGATCGATCAGGCAGGTTTCGCAGCCTGTCTGGCCCGACAAAAAAAAACGCCCCGACGGGGCGTTTTTTTTGTTGCCATCCTCCTCATTCTGCGAAAAAACAGCCTCCCGGCAAATCCGCCGGGAGGCTGTTGCTCTTGTTTAGTCTTCAATGGTGGAAAGATCGCCTGTAGGCAGATTCAGTTCCCAAGCCTTCAGTACGCGCCTCATGATTTTGCCGCTGCGCGTCTTCGGAAGCTTATCCTTGAATTCGATCTCGCGCGGGGACGCATGCGCCGACAGGCCGATTTTGACGAAGCGGGCGATGTCCGCCTTCAGCTCGTCGGAAGGCTCGAAGCCTTCGCGCAGCGAGATGAACGCCTTGATGATCTCGCCGCGCATCGGGTCGGGCTTGCCGATGACGCCGGCTTCGGCGACAGCCGGATGCTCCACGAGCTTGCTCTCCACCTCGAACGGGCCGACCCGCTCGCCGGAGGTGTTGATGACGTCGTCGATCCGTCCCTGGAACCAGAAGTAGCCTTCATCGTCCCGATAAGCCGAATCTCCGGAAATATACCAGCCCGGAATGTGGAAGTATTCCTCGTATTTGGAAGGATTGTTCCAGACCGCGCGCATCATGGACGGCCATGGCGTGCGGATCGCCAGATTGCCCATCTGGAACGGCGGCAGCTCGCTGCCGGAATCGTCGATGATCGCCGCTTGGACGCCCGGCAGCGGACGACCCATGGAGCCCGGCTTGATCTCCATCGCCGGATAGTTGCAGATCAGCTGTCCGCCGGTTTCGGTCATCCACCACGTATCATGGATGCGCTGGCCATAGACCTTAAGGCCCCAGCGGACCACTTCCGGATTCAGCGGCTCGCCGACGCTGAGCACATGGCGCAGGGAGGACAGGTCGAACTGGGTCGACACGTCGTCTCCTGCCCCCATCAGCATCCGGAAGGCGGTCGGCGCGCTGTACCATACCGTGACGCCATAACGCTGGATCGTCGTGTACCAGTCCTGAGGACTGAACCGGCCGCCGCGGATGACGTTCGTCGCTCCGTTGAGCCATGGCGCGAAAATGCCGTAGGACGTTCCCGTCACCCAGCCCGGGTCGGCCGTGCACCAGTAGACGTCGTCTTCCTTGAGGTCAAGGACGACCCGGCCGGTGTGGTAATGCTGGATCATGGCGTTATGGACGTGGTAGACGCCCTTCGGCTTGCCGGTAGAACCGGAAGTATAGTGGAGAAGAAGTCCGTCCTCGCGGTCCACCCATTCGATCTCGGCTTCGTCGGAAGCCGCCTTCATTTCCTCGTGGTAGGAAATGGTGCCCTCCGGGTTCTCCGACGGGCTGACGACGATAATATGCTTGAGCTCGGGCAGCTCGTCGCGCTTGATGCGCGGAAGAAGCGCTGGCGTCGTCACGATCGCCACCGCTCCGCTGTCCGCGAGCCTGTCCTTGACCGCCGTCTCCATGAAGGCCTCGAAAAGAGGCCCTACGACGACACCGGTCTTGAGCGAGCCGAGTAGGGCTACGTACAGCTCCGGAGTGCGCGGCATGAAAATGAAAAGCCGGTCTCCCTTGGCCAGGCCGTGCTTGCGGAGAACGTTGGAGAAGCGGTTCGACAGCAGGCTGAGCTCCTCGAAGGTATACGACTCATCCCGCTCCGGGTCGCTGTAATGCAGAGCGGTCTTCTGCCCTCTGCCTTCTCCGATATGGCGGTCGATAGCCTCATGCGCCATGTTGACCTTGCCGGTCTCGTGCCAGGTGAAATGCTTCTCCACCCCGCTCCAGTCAAAGTCCCGGTAACATTGCTCGTAATCGGCCATATTGGGAGATTTCGCGGTTACAGCCAGCTTTTCCTGATGGTCAATCGACATGCTAATCACCTTCCATAGTCGTCGTCTTTTAGGGCAAATGGAAATCGGATGCGCTTTCAAACACAGGGTGAAACGCGGTTCATGTCGCTAACTAGTATAGCATAATGGAAATGTATGCGCCTACTTCTATCGAAATTTACCCCTTTCGCTTGAAAAATCCCCCTCATGGGGAAGGACCGTCCTTTTCATCCCTACTTTTTTCTGCTATAAGTGATAAGAGGCAAAGACGGCTTGCCGATTGGCCACTAGAAGCTTGAAGGAGCGATAACGTTGGAACATATCAAGCGTTACCATTCCCAAACGATACCTTTTCAAGGCAGAAGCTTGGATATAGAGGGTCCCGTCGAGCCCGGCCGCCTGGCGGACTGGACGATGCATCCGGGACTGAACGCATTCCGCCGGCCGGCCGAGCAGCAGACCGCCCTGGTGGAGATCGCCGGCTTGCCGGAAGGGCGCATCATCGTGGCGCGGGACGGAGATGTCGTCGTAGGCTATGTCACCTTCCACTATCCGGACGAGCTCGAGCGCTGGTCGGAAGGCGGCATGGACGATCTGATCGAGCTCGGGGCGGTAGAAGTCGCAGCCGAATACCGCTCGGTCGGGCTGGGCAAGAAAATGATCCGGCTCGCGTTCATGGAGGATCAGCTGGAGAACAGCATTATTTATACGACCGAATATTATTGGCATTGGGATCTGGAAGGAACGGGACTCGGCATCTGGGAATACCGCTCCATGATGGAGAAACTGATGAAATCCGTCGGCATGGTCTGGTACGCGACGGACGATCCCGAAATCTGCTCGCATCCGGCCAACTGCCTGATGGTCCGCATCGGCAAGCAGGTTCCGCTCGATTCCGTGGAGCAGTTCGACCGGGTCCGGTTCAGGCAGCGGTTCATGTACTGACGCTCTCAGGAGGAAGATCATGAAGGATACAGCCCTATTCATCCGTTCATCCGGCGCGAGCCGGTATAAATTCAATGATGAGCATCCCTTCAACCCGCTTCGTCTGGAGCTTGCAGGCTCCTTGCTTGAAACGGCCGGCGCTCTTTCTCCCGACATGGTTTTGGAAGCGCATTCCGCGCAAGACATCGAGCTCGAGAGGATTCACCGCGCCGATTATATGGATGCGGTCCGCAAGCTCAGTGTTCGGGCTCCGCATCCTGATTCCCTCGCCTTGGCTGCCCGTTACGGACTGACTACGGAGGATACGCCTTACTTCGAAGGCATGCATGAGGCCGCCGCTGCCATCAGCGGCGGCTCCATCCTCGCGGCGGAGACCGTCATGTCGGGGCGGGCGCTGCATGCCTACCATATGGGAGGCGGCTTGCATCATGCGTTTCCGGGCCATGGCTCCGGCTTCTGCGTCTATAACGACGCTGCCGTGGCTATCGCGGCCGTGAAGGACAAATACAAGGCGCGGATTTTGTATATCGATACGGACGTCCATCATGGGGACGGAGTCCAGTACGCTTTCTATGAAGATCCCGACGTGTTCACGTATTCCATCCACGAGACCGGCAAGTACTTGTTCCCCGGTACCGGCTTCACGCACGAGAAGGGCATCGACAAGGGATATGGAGCCTGCTGCAACATCCCTCTGCAGCCTTACACGGAGGATGAATCGTGGCTGGAGGCGTTCTCGGAGTCGATCACTCGCGTCGCCAGAGCGTTCAAGCCGGATCTCATCGTCAGCCAGCACGGCTGCGACGCGCATGCCTTCGATCCGCTCTCTCATATACATTGCAGCATGAGGATTTATCTGGAGATGCCCCGCATCATCCATGAGCTCGCCCACGAGCATTGCGGCGGACGCTGGGTCGCTCTCGGCGGCGGGGGATACGATCTATGGAAGGTCGTTCCAAGAGCCTGGTCGCTCGTCTGGATGGCGATGTCCGATCATGAGATCTCGAGCCGGCTCGCTGCCGCTCCTTCCTCCCCCGCTCCGCTCCCGGAGCAATGGCTGAGCCGCTGGCAGCCGCTTAGTCCGGAGCCGCTGCCGGAACATTGGCTCGATCCCCTCGACATCTGGGAGCCTATGCCGAGGCGCGAAGAAATTCGCCTTCAGAACCGCGCCGCCTGGGAACTGGCCGTTCAGGACTTATAGCAGCCGCATCCTCCTGGCAGGACAGACCACTCGCGTTCGAACGGAGGCTGCCGCCATTCGGAAAGCCTTCTGCGCAATTGAAAAAAAGCCCCATCCTTCCCAAGGGAAGAATGAGGCTGCCGAACGAAGATCAAGCCTGCTGGAGACTGCGCACCATGCCTTCGATGACGGCATAGGACTGGCCGGCGGCCAGCACGGTGAACTCGGCGAAATTCATATGCGCGCTGCCGTCAGCCTGATCCGACATGGAGCGGATCACGACATAGGGAATGCCGTTCATATGCGCGACTTGAGCGACGGCAGCGCCTTCCATCTCGGCGCAGGCGCCCTGGAAGACGTCGCGAAGGCTCTGCACCTTGTCGCGGCTCGCGATGAACTGGTCGCCCGACAGGACGACGCCTTCGAGCACACGGCCATTCACCGCATCGCGGCTCGCCCGGACAGCAAGACTGCGCAGCTCCTCATCCGCCGGAAAGACGGAGATTTCCTGGTAAGGAATCGCCCCCGGAGCGAAGCCGAGCGCCGTGACGTCCATATCATGCTGGACGCAGGCGGTGGACACGACGATGTCTCCGATCGTCAGGCTGGAATCGACAGCCCCTGCGACGCCCGTGAAGAGGATGCATTCCGCCCCCAGATCGATGAGCGCCTGCGTGCATACCGCGGCATTGACCTTGCCGACACCGGACTTGACCGCGATGATGTTCATGCCATGGAGCGTCCCGCGATAAAAGACGAGGCCGGCCTTGACCGTCTCCGATTCCATCTGCGCATGGCGGTGAAGCAGCTCCAGCTCCTCTGCCATCGCTCCGATGATGCCGATCGTGCGATAGATGCTCATTGCTTCGGAGCTCCTACCGACTGCCGTTTGACGAGCTCATGAGGGAGGATCACCTTGGACTGCTCGACCGGCTCCTTTTTCATCAGCTTGGTCAGCAGGCGCATCGACACGGCGCCGATGTCATACATCGGCTGGGCAACCGCAGACAGCTGCGGACGCACCATGGAAGCCATGCGGCTGTTGTCCACGCTGATGACGGAGATGTCATGCGGCACTTTGAGTCCTTTGTCCTGAATCGCATGGATAGCCCCGATAGCCATCTCGTCCGTTGCCGCGAATACAGCTGTCGGAAGCTTGTCCTTGGCGAGGAAATGGTTCATCGCCTCCACTCCGGACTCGTACCGGTAATTCCCGATGCGGACACTGTCCTCGCTGTAGGCGATGCCGTTCTCTTCCAAAGCGCGTTTGTAGCCGTGGAACCTCGCATAACCGTTCGACGGATCCTGCAAAGTGCCGCCGATCATGGCGATGTCGGCATGCCCTTGGTCCAGAAGATGCTTGACCGCATCATGCGCGGCATCCTCATGGTCGATGTCCACCGACGCGATGATTCCCTGCTCGTCCGTCGTCGCACAGAGCACGACAGGCACGTTCGCCGTCTTGAACGCCTGGAGATGCTCCTCCGTCACGGCGCCGCCCATGAACAGCAGACCGTCGACCTGCTTCTCTAGAAGCGTGTTGATGACGCGGATCTCCTTGTCCTTGCGCTTGTCCGCATTGCAAAGAATGATATTGTAATGGTACATGTTCGCGATGTCTTCGATGCCGCGGGCAACCTCGGCAAAGTTGGAATTGGAGATGTCGGGAATGACGACACCGACCGTCGTCGTCTTCTTGCTCGCAAGTCCCCTGGCTACGGCATTCGGGCGGTATCCGAGCCGTTCAATCGCCTCATAGACCTTCTTGCGGGTCTGCGGCTTGACATTGGGGTTGTTGTTGACGACCCGGGAGACCGTAGCCATCGACACTCCCGCTTCTCTTGCTACATCGTAAATGGTTACAGTCACGGTTCCTTCTCTCCATTGTAAACGAATTTATTGGCAGGCTTTACCCCTTTACATTACGGTAATCATACGACAAATACCGTGCTTATGCAATGTCAGCGAGCATTCTCGGACAGCGCCGTTTCCGTGATATTCCAATGGGAAGTGTTCCATTCCGCCTTGCCGTTCCGGATCAGGATCGCTTGCGGAGAAGCATGCTTCACCCCGAGCTCCTCGGCGATGACATTGGATACCGGACGCTCCTCGATGACGCGGACGAGAGCCGTCTCGACTCCTTCTCCCTTGCTTCCTTCGTGCCAGCGGGTCCATTCCTCGATAGCGCCTGCGCTCACCGAACAGCTTGTGCTGTGCTTGAATACGAGCACCGGCTTCTCGTGGGACAGCTCCAAAATCTGTTTCCAATCTTCCATCGTGTGCAATTGCTTGCTGCTCATACGCCACACTCCTTATTGTCGTTTATCTGGCTGGGGTCTTTCGGGCTTCCATCGGCTATGTATGCATCATGCAGCGGCTCAGCTGGCCGAGCCTCTTCTCGATTTCCTGCCTCCATGCTTCGTCTCCGACCGAACCCGCGATAAGCAGCAGCTCCAGCAAGGAATCGATCCGTTCGCCGACGATCTGCTGAACAGCCGCTGGATCCGGACTCTTTCGCTTCGAAGAAGCTTCTACAAGTAAATCTGCCCACTCGTTAAGCTCGTTAAACAAGAAGGTCTGCTTGCCGGGTTCTTCGCCAAGCTGGCCGATCAAGCCGGTCAGATCCGGCTTCACCTCGGGAAGCACCTCGCTGCGGCCGCAGCCGGCGCACGAATAAATGGGAACATTGTCGATTTCCACTTTATTCGAGTAGATAACCGTTCTTAATTTCATGTTCATTTTATGGCCGCAAGAACAGGGTTTATGCATCGAAAAGTCCGCTCCTTCGTCAACGCGCCTGCCTATCTCCGCCTCAAGCCCCTGAAGGGGCGGCAGCAAATCAGCACGGGCGCAGTGTCGCTTGCCTCCTTACTTCGACCTTTTTCGCCTGTTTTCCTGCCGGGAGGGCATATGCAATTTCTGTAAAATAAATGGGCCGCTTCGGCTCCCTCCATCGCCCGGGGATCGGCAGGATCTGAAAGCCGTTTGCGCCTCCGGGCCGGCTGCCTTACAATGAACCGAGAGCCCGGCCTATCCCGAGACAGGCCTTACAGAGGAGGAATGCAAGTTGACCTTGCAAGGAAAGCGCGTCATCTGCCTGATCGACGATGAATTCGAGGATCTCGAGCTGTGGTACCCCGTCTACCGCGTGCGTGAAGAAGGAGCGGAGGTTCTGTTCGCCGGTCCGGAAAAAGGAAAGGTCCATATCGGCAAATACGGCGTGCCGGCAACGGCCGATCTGTCCTACGGCGAGCTCGAACCCGGCGGCATCGACGGCCTTCTCGTCCCGGGAGGATGGGCGCCGGACAAAATCCGCCGCTACCCCGAAGTGCTGAAGCTCGTGCAGGAAATGGACGCCGGCGGCAAGCCGATCGGCCAGATCTGCCATGCGGGCTGGGTGCTCGTTTCCGCCAAGATTCTGCAAGGCCGTACGGTGACCTCGACTCCAGGCATCCGGGACGATATGGAAAATGCCGGAGCGCGCTGGGTGGATGAAGCGGTCGTCGTCGACGGCAACCTCGTCTCCGCGCGCCGTCCGCCCGACCTGCCGCCTTATGCGAAGGCATTCGTAGAGGCGCTGAAGCAGCGGAGCTGAAGCTGTCCTGTTCGCAGCGAATGGAAGGAAAAAGAACCCTTGCCGAAGCAAGGGTTCTTTTTGAGCTGCCGTCATTCGCTTCCGGCAGCCGTCCTTACCTTGGAGCCGTCTGCGTTGTCCCTGCTCAGCTCCAGCAGCCGCTTGACCTCGGAGGTCGTGCCGCAAGCCATCACTTCCGCATATACGTTCCGGCTGTCCCGCTGGGTCGTCTGCAGCAGCCGCTCCTTGACATGGAGAATGGAATGCGACGACATGCTCAGCTCGTCGACATCCATGCCGAGCCAGACGGGAAGCGCCCTGGCGTCACCGGCCAGCTCGCCGCATACGCCGACGTGGATGCCCGCCGCCCGCGCAGCCTCCACCGTCGTCCGCAGCATGCGCAGAACGGCTGGATGGAGCGGCTCGTACAGATGCGAGATTTTATCGTTCATCCGGTCGACAGCCAGCGTGAACTGGACGAGGTCATTCGTCCCGATGCTGAAGAAATCGACTTCGCGGGCCAGCAGATCGGCGATCATGACCGCAGCCGGAAGCTCGATCATGATTCCTGCGGGTATCGCCTTGTTGTAAGGCTTGCCCTCCGCCTCGAGCTCCTGCATCGACTCGCGGAGCAGGGCGTTGGCAGCTCTGACCTCCTCCACGGAAGAGATCAACGGGTACATCACCTTCACATTGCCGTAATGGGACGCCCTCAGAATCGCCCGCAGCTGGGTCTTGAACAGATCCTTGCGATCGAGGCTGATCCGGATCGCCCGGTAGCCAAGGAACGGATTCTCTTCCTCCGGAAGCTCGAAGTAGTCCAGATGCTTGTCGCCCCCGATATCCAGCGTGCGGATGATCAGCGGCTTCCCGTCGAGCTTCTCGGCTACGCTCCGGTACACCTCATACTGCTCCTCTTCCTTGGGGAAGCGGGTGCGGTCCATGTATAGGAACTCGGTCCGGAACAGGCCGACGCCGTGCGCTCCGCTCGTGAGAGCGACTTCAAGCTCCTTGAGCGAGCTGATGTTGGCCGACAGCTCCAGATGCTTGCCGTCCGGGGTGGACGTGTCGAGATGGGCGATGCCGAGCAGCCGGTCATGCTCTTCGGTCTGGCGGCTGCGCAGAGCCGCGAACGCCTGGACGGCTTCCTCGCCCGGATTGAGCTCCACATACCCCGTAGATCCGTCGATGATCAGGACGTCCCCGGTCGCGATGCTCTCTTCCAGCCTGCTGTCGAGTCCCACGATGAGCGGAATGCCGAGCGCCCGGGCCATGATCGCGGAATGCGAGGTTGTGCTGCCGCCGAAAGTGGCGATGCCGAGCACGTTCTGAGGATTGATATGGGCAAGCTGCGAAGGAGACAGCTCCTTGGCGACGAGGATGTACGGCTGCGTGTCCGAGGGCAGCGTAATCTCGGGCGCGCCGAGCAGATGCTTGAGGAGGCGGTTGCCGACATCCTTGATATCCAGCGCCCGCTCCTTCATGTATTCGTCGTCAAGCAAGTCGAACATCGTGACGAAATGGTCGATCGCTTCCTTGACCGCCACCTCGGCCGCTTTGTACTGCCGCTCGATCATCCCCTGAATCTCGTTCATGAAGACGGGATCGTCGAGTATCGCGAGATGGGCATCGAAAATGCTCCGCTCATCCGGGCCGACAACCTCCCGCAGCTCATCCTTCATCTGCTCGATCTCGACCTTGGAGGTGCGGATGCCTTCGTACAGCCGCTCGAATTCGCGGGCAAGATCCGCGACGTCGATTCTTTGCTCCGGCAAATCCCATTCCCAGTTCGGCAGCACAAAACATTTCCCGATCGCGATCCCGGAAGAAGCTCCGATTCCTTGCATCATGGCCTGATCCCTCCAACATGACTATCCTTGCGTTCTTTCAGCATTACGGACATGACCGGCGACTGCCCCTTCTTCACCGACTTGAAGGCTCCGAAGCCCCAGGAGCGGACCAGCTGGGAATTCGTGATGACCATCGGAGTGGCCAGCGACTTGCTTTTCGCCCGCAGCTTCTGCAAATCAAAGGAAATGAGCAGCTGGCCGGGCGCAACGTCGTCGCCTTCCTTCACGGCTGCCTGGAAATAGCTGCCGTCCTTGAGCGAGGAAGTATCGATTCCGATATGGAGCAGCACCTCCAGCCCTTCCTCGGTGCGGAGGCCGATGGCATGCATCGTCGGATATAAAATGATGACCTTGCCGCGCACCGGCGCCACCAGCTCGCCCCGATCCGGCAGGAAGGCGACTCCATCGCCGACAAGCTTGCCGGAGAAGATCGGATCCGGCACTTCCTCCAGCGGAATCATTCGGCCTTGAACTGGAGAGCTGAATAAAACCTGGGCGGAGTCCCGCTGCATCGTCTTGACGATTTCTTCCCGGATCAGCTCCGAGAACGTGCCGAATACGATCTGCACGTTGCCTCCGCCGAGCCGGATGACGCCGGCAGCTCCCAGATCCCGCAGCGCCGTGTTGTCCAGCAGGCGGTCGTTCTTCAGCTTCAGCCGCAGGCGCGTGATGCAGGCTTCCATCGTATCGAGGTTGGCCTTGCCCCCGATCGCCTGGAGGATGAGCGGCGCCCTGGACGGGATATCCTCCGCCCAGTCGTCGAGGGCCGATCCTTCCTCGCGGCCCGGCGTCGGGATCCGGAAGCGCCGGATCGCCCAGCGGAACAGTCCATAGTACAGAATGAACACGATCACGCCGATCGGAAGCAGCAGCCAACCCTTCGTGGCCAGATGCATGTTCAGAATGTAATCGATGGCTCCGGCCGAGAAAGAGAATCCGTGCAGAATGCCCAGCTCGTAGACCAGCCACATGATGACGCCGGACAGCAGCGCATGGATGACGAACAGGTAGGGCGCGACGAACAGAAAGGCGAATTCGACCGGCTCGGACACGCCGGTCAGGAACGACGCAAGCGCAGCCGTCAGGAACGTCTTGCGGATCTTCGGCTTGAGGTCCTCCCTGGCCTCCTGGATGATGGCGATGGCGATGGCCGGGAGAGCGAACATCATCGTCGGGTACAAGCCCGCCATGAACGCTCCGGCCGTCGGATCTCCCGCAAAAAAGCGCGGCAGGTCCCCGTTCACCATCTCGCCCGACGGCAGCCGAAAGCCGCCGACCTGGAACCAGAAAACGTGGTTGAGCAGATGATGAAGCCCGAACACGACGAGAATGCGGTGCAGGAAGCCATACAGAAATACTCCGAAGCCTCCGGCGGAGGATACCACGTCTCCGAGCAGCAGCAGTCCTTTGCCCAGCAGCGGAGCGATTCCGATCATCGCGACCGAGAACAGCACCGAGACGAAGCTGACGAAGAGAGGGACGAAACGAGGCCCTCCGAAAAATTGTATGTACTCGGGCAGCCGGATAGATTTGAATCGTTCATAACTGTATCCCGAAAGCATGCCGATGAGCGCGCCGATGAGGACGGTCGGCTCGATATCGTAGTGGCTGTACTTGACGATGCCCGTATAGATGAACATGCCCGCCAGCGCCGACAAGGCCGATGCTCCCCCGTTGCTGGAGGTTCCCCAGGCAACGCCGGCAGCGAACAAATACGGCAGGAAGGCGAACAGCGAATACCCGGCAACGGATAAATATTCCCCCAGCGACGGCAGTCCGACCGATTCCCATGGAAGCGTGCTTAAGCTCAGGCAGATGGCTGCGGCAGGCAGAATGATCATCGGCAGCATGACCGCACGGCCGAGCTGCTGCAGATTGCCCATGAATTTCATGCTGGACCTCCTATTCCGATCGCTCGCGCGTCCGCATATGACGGCTCCGCCCGAGGTCTATGAGTATGGTAAGCGTTTCATTTCCCTTTGTCAAAAGCAAAAAGGCAGGCCCTCAAAGGTCCTGCCCCATGCCGGCACATTCGAGAAAGGCAGCGTCGCAAGCAAACGCTCCCCCAGTCCGTCTAGCCGCCGATCGCCGGCCGGAGAATGGAATCCTCGACCTTGATGCAGCGGTCCATGATGACCGTCAAGCCGCCCGCTTGGGCGATGTCGGCCGCTTCCTCGCTGTAGACGCCGAGCTGCAGCCAGAGCACCTTGGCGCCGGACTGCACCGCTTCGCGGGCGATGTCAGGCGTGAACTCGCTGCGCCTGAACACGTTCACGATGCCGATCGGCTCCGGCACGTCCAGCAGCGAGGCGTAGCTCGTCTCGCCGAGTATGGCGGGAGCTGCGGGATTGACGGGAATGATCCGGTAGCCCCGCTCCTTCATGGCGGCGGATACGGAATGGGATGTCCGCTCCGGGTTGTCGGAAAGTCCGACGACGGCAACGACAGGATTCTGTTCGAGAAGCTTCTTGATTTCGTCCCTGGCGGGGTTTTCAAATGCCATGTGCAAGCCCTCCCTTTCAAGTTAACTTAACCATGATAGAGAATATTTACTTGGATTCCGTCCATTCCACCTGCGCGCCGAGCGCCTGCAAATGATCGAAATAGATCGGATAGGACTTCGCGACATGATGCGCATCCTTGATCCGCAGCGGCTTGCGGCAGCGCAGGCCGACGACGGTCAGCGCCATGATGACCCGGTGGTCGTAATGGGCGTTGATTTCCACGCCGCCCTCGAGCCCTTCCGGCTTGCCGTGCACGATGATCTCGTCGCGCTTCTCCTCGACGTCGGCGCCGGCCTTGCGGAGCTCCGCCAAGTAGTCGGTGATGCGGTCGCATTCCTTGTAGCGGAGATTCTCGACATTGTAGAACCGGGAGGTGCCTTCGGCGTGGACGGCTGCCGCGACCATGGCCAGCACCGCGTCGGTCGCCGCGTCTCCGTCGAATTCAACCGCCTTGAGGCGTCCGTTGCCGCGGACCCGGATGTCGCCGTCCTTATGCTCCAGAGGCACCTCCATCATGCGCAGCACGTCGACGACGGCGCGCTCGCCCTGGCGGCTCTTCTCCGGAAGCCCATGGATGACGACGTCAGAGCGGGTCACCGCCGCAGCAGCCAGCACGGCGGCCGATCCGGGATAATCGCCCTGCACCCGGTACGTCCGGGCGGCATAGCGCTGCCCTCCGGGAATTCGGTAGCTCATGAGATCTTCGGACGCTTGGATGACAATTCCCGCCTCCTCCAGCACTTCGAGCGTCTGCCCGATGACGACTTTGGACTTGAGGTCATGCAGCACCTGGATCTCGCTGTCCTCCTTCAGGAGAGGCGCGAGGAACAGCAGCGCGCTCAGAAACTGCGAGCTGACGCTGCCCGATACGGTGATGCGGCCGCCCTTGGGGCTGCCGCCGCGGATCGTAATCGGCAGCTTGCCTTCCTGATCGTCCACCTCGACGCCCATCTGGCGCAGGGAATCAATCAGGTCATGATGCGGGCGCTTGCCGAGCGAGTCGGGATACGCGTTCACGAACGTCACCTCCGGGCAGAGAGCGGCGATGCCCATCAGGAAGCGGAGCACAGCTCCGGCGTTGCCTACATTGAGCTCCTTCACGTCGCGCGGGGAGCTCCCGAAGCCCTTGATGACGATCTTCTCGTCATCTTCCTGAAGCTCGGCTCCGAGATCGCGGATGCAGCGGCGCATGGCGTCGCTGTCCTCGCTATGCGCCGGATAGTAGATCGTGCTGGTTCCTTCGGCCAGGGCGGCGACAAGCAAATACCGCGTCGTGTAGTTTTTGGATGAAAGCGCCTGGATGCTGCCCTTGAGCTCCGGCGTAGGCGTTACGATCACGTCCATTGGAGTGTATTCCCCTTTATGCTGGATTGAAATGGAATTATTCTGAAACGCGGTAAAGCCCTGAAGTACCGAGGTAGCCCGACAACACGGATTCGGCGACGGCACCGGGATTCAGGCCGTCCGTATCCACGCTCAGCTGGGCGAAGTCATAGGCTCCGCTGCGGGCTTTCATAAGCTCGCGTACTTTGGCCGCCGGATCTCCGGCCAGCAGTGGTCTGGCCGTGTCGCCGGCGACCCTCTGCACGATGACGGCTTCGCTCGCGCGCAGCGCGGCCACGAAGCCATGCCGCAGCATCAGCTCGCGGTTCGCTTCCGACAGCACCGTTCCTCCGCCCGTGGCGATGACGAGGGGCGTGTCCGCTGTCAGCAGCCGGGTCAATGCCCGGGTTTCCGCTTCGCGGAAATAAGGCTCGCCATGCCGGGCGAACAGCTCCGCAATGGAGCAGCCCTCCTCGGCGACCACCTCGGAATCCGTGTCGGTCCAGCCGTATCCAAGGCGCGCGGCAAGCTGGCCCGCGACGGTGGATTTCCCGGTTCCCATGAAGCCCACGAGAACGATTTTGCTGCGCGAGGGCTGATCTTCTCCGACCACCTGATGCTCACACCTTCCCATGCGATGTCAATCTTTCAAATATCATATCATCAATTGCTAGAGACAGGGTATAAAATTCTTATTTTTCCATATGGATAGAGGAGATCATTCTACCTCTTGAAGGAGGGCGGCCAGCCATGCCGATGGAACAGGGACCGCAGGCGCAATCAGCCCGCAAGCTTCGCCATATCCTCGATCCTGGATCGTCATTATGCCGGGAAGATGTCGTGTGGGCGCTGGATTATATCAAAAAAAAGGTGGCCGACGAAGATTCCGCCCTAGCGGAATTATCGCAGCCACGCTTGCTCAAAAACTATCGGGGATTCGCCGAAGCGGCCATGAGCCTGCTGGCTTCGCCGCGCACCGGACCGCTTGAGGCGGACCGGCTGCGAGGCATGCTTCGCGAAGCTCTGCACGGCTTGGAGAGGCAAGGCTGACGCCACGCCTCGCCGGCCTCCTCTTGGACTCCATCCCCGCAGCTTGCCATCAGCCCTCGCTGGATTCCATCCACTCGAAGTGGAACGTTCCTTCCTTGTCCACACGCTCGAACGTGTGGGCGCCGAAGTAGTCGCGCTGCGCCTGAAGCAGGTTGGCCGGCAGGCGCTCCGTGCGATAGCTGTCGAAGTAGGCCAGCGCGCTGGAGAAGCCCGGAACCGGAATGCCGCTCGTTACGGCAGCCGTCACGACTTCGCGCCATGCGCCCTGATACTCCTCTACGACACCTTTGAAGTAATCGTCAAGCAGCAGGTTTTTGAGTCCCGCGTCGCGATCGTACGCATCCTTGATCTTCTGCAGGAAGCGGGCGCGGATGATGCAGCCGCCGCGGAAGATCATGGCGATGTCGCCGTAGCGCAGGTTCCAGTCGAACTCATCGGAAGCCGCGCGCATTTGGGCGAAGCCTTGGGCATAGGAGCAGATCTTGCTCGCGAACAAGGCTTTGCGGACCGCTTCGATGAATGCGGCCTTGTCGCCTTGGTACGGAGCGGCTTGCGGTCCGCTCAGCACTTTGCTTGCATGGACGCGCTCTTCCTTCATGGCGGAGAGGAAGCGGGAGAAGACGGACTGCGTAATGATGGACAGCGGCACGCCGAGATCCAGAGCGCTTTGGCTCGTCCATTTGCCCGTACCTTTTTGGCCGGCGGAGTCGAGAATGACGTCGACCATCGCTTTGCCCGTCTCCGGATCCTTCTTGGAGAAGATGTCGGCTGTGATCTCGATCAGGTAGCTGTCCAGCTCGCCCTTGTTCCACTCCGTGAAAATCTCGTGCAGCTCGTCCGTGGACAGGCCGAGCACGGAGCTCAGAAGGTGGTAGGCTTCGGTGATCAGCTGCATGTCGCCGTACTCGATGCCGTTGTGGACCATCTTGACGTAATGGCCGGCGCCGCCTGGTCCGATGTACGTGCAGCATGGGTCGCCGTTCACTTTGGCGGAAATGCCGGTCAGGATCGGCTCGACGAGCTTGTAGGCCGATTCAGGACCGCCAGGCATGATCGCCGGCCCTTTCAAAGCGCCCTCTTCGCCGCCGGAAACGCCGGCGCCGACGAAGCGGAAGCCTTTGGCCTCGAGATCCTTGCTGCGGCGCTCCGTGTCAGGGAAGTAGGCGTTGCCGCCGTCGATGATGATGTCGCCTTCGCTCAGATGGGGAACCAGCTCGTCGATGACGGCGTCCGTCGGACGGCCGGCTTTGACCATGATGAGGATTTTGCGCGGCACTTCAAGGGAAGCGACGAATTCTTCGATCGTGTAGGCAGGGAACAGGTTTTTGCCGGCGGATTCCGCGACAAGCTCGTCCGTCTTTTCGCGGGAACGGTTGTATACCGATACCGTGAAGCCTTTGCTCTCAATGTTAAGCGCGAGGTTCTTGCCCATGACGGCAAGGCCGACGACGCCGATCTGCTGTTTCGACATATTGACCATTCCTTTGCTAAGTTATACAGGCGATACGCACTTCCACTAGTGTACCCTTTTTGTTCCGTTATGCAAGTCATTGTACCATGAACGCCTCCCGAAACGAATCCGGAGCAGATGAATATTGGATGAACCCTGGGCCGGAAATGCCGCGGCAAGTTCCAATCCGACCGATCGGCGCGAAACGGGACCCCTTTGACGGCAGTCCGGCAACGCGAAAAAAGCCGGGAGCACAAGGCTCGCCGGCGGCCGCAGGTTTTAAATTGGCTTCGTCCCGACAATGGTTCTCCGTCTCGGCCTTGCAGCTCCAGCCGAAGGCCTCCACGACGTTCTCCGTCTCGGCCTTACAGCTCCAGCTGAAGCATTTCGCTTCTCATGACGGCCAGGCGCTCGCGGCTCTCGTCGGCCGCCGCCTCGTCGCCGCTCTTGAGAGCGTCGTGCAGCACGCACAGCTCGTAATCCAGCTCGTAGCGGAGAACGGCAGCCCGCTCTTCGGCCCGAGTCGACTGGAACGACTTGAGAATCTCCTCCAGCGTGACGACTGGACGCTTTTGATAAATGATGCGGTGCTCCATTCCCGACACCTCCACCAATCGGATGATTTCGCCGAACATGATATTTTCAATGACGATCTGACGGTCCTTCATCCGCTTCACGACAGCATGGCCCCGGGTATCGCCAATCAGCTTCTCGATTAATTCCGACAGCTTCTCATCCTTGATGATATAATCCCCCACGATTTTGTAGCGGCTCTTCATTTTTTGGAAGCGCAGCTTGACGAGCTTTCTTCCCGTGCGGATGGAGATCAGGAACTGTGCCTCGGTCTCGCTCCAATACAGGGAATACCCCTCATGAATCAAATCGCGAATGAGATTTTGGATTTGCCGGCGGTCAAATCGCAGCTCCAAATTGCAATACTCCACTTCGTAGCTTTTGTTCACGGCAATCCCTCCCTGTCTGGATAATGTTGACCAAATGTTCTGACAATTTGTTCTTACCTGTAGTTTATACTCCATCTTATGTGCTGGCAACTTGGTTTATTGACTATTTTTGAAGAAAAGGGCTGCCGCCCCCTCTCGATTGGAAGCGGTTACCTGATCAACGTCCCCGCCTTGTCCATATCGGCCCTGCCCTGTGGTATACTATATGGACAAGACAGCCCCGGCATGACCGCTTGAGCGGAATGCGGGGCTCATTATTTCCCCCGAAGGGACGACACTCTATGACAACCTCCGCCACAGCGCCGCAAACCGCTCCTGCCGCTCAGGCTGACGGCCGCATCGCTCCGTTTCCCGGATTTTCCCAAAGCGACTTCGACGTATTCGAGATCCAGGGTCTCGAGCCGCGGATGGAAGCGCTCATCGGCCGCATTCGCCCGAAGCTGGAAGAGCTGGGCCGCCGCATCGCCCCGCTGCTGAGCGTGCTCGCCGGGACTGAATTCTACCCGCATGTGGCCAAGCATGCCAGAAGAACCGTGAATCCCCCCAGCGACACCTGGGTCGCTTTCGCCGCCAACAAGCGCGGCTACAAGGCTCATCCCCATTTCCAGATCGGCCTGTGGGGTACTCATGTCTTCATCCAGTTCGCCGTCATCTACGAGGCTGCCGGCAAGGCTGCCTTCGCCGCAGACGCCCTGAAGCAGCTGGACAGCATCCACTCCGCCATCCCGGACTTCTACGTCTGGTCGGGAGATCATACCGTTCCCGGCGCCGTCGCAGGTTCCGCCCTGGCTCCCGGAGAGCTCGCCTCCTTGTTCGAGCGCCTGCAGAACGTCAAGGCAGCGGAAATTCTGTGCGGCATCCATATCGACCGGCATGACCCTCTCCTGACGGACGGCGAAGCTTTCGTCGCCCGCGCGGAGCAGGTCGTCGAGACGCTCATGCCCCTCTACCGGCTGGCTGTACAATAACCGACACGACAAAGCCCCCCTGCCGGCCCGTCAAGGACCTGCAGGGGGGCTTGCTTGTCGTTTCCGGCAGCTAGGCCAGGGAAATCCGGCCGCGGCGGATGATCAGCAGATGAAGGACGAACAGGACAATGAGCGATCCGCCGCTGATGAGGAACGGCGCATGGGAGCCGTAGCTGTCCCAGAGCCGTCCGGACATGATGGAGCCGAGCACCATGCCGAGGCCTTCGATGGTCAGGAAGAAGCCCCATACCGCGCCTCGCTCCTCCTTCGGAATCGCCTTGGCGATCAGTGCGTTCCATGCCGGGATGATGCAGGCATACCCGAGCCCGACCAGCGCAACGACGAACAGGACAAGCGTCAGCTGGCGCGTATAGCCGAGCAGAGGCAGCGCTACGGCCGCGACGAGAAAGCCTACATGCAGAAACCAGCGGGTGCCGTAGCGGTCCACCCATTTGCCGACCGGAATCAGGCCCAGCACCGTCACCGCTCCCCCCGCAACGAGATAAGCGCTGTACTGCTGCGGGGTCAAATGCAGCACCGTCCGCGCATATTGCGTCAGGACAGGCGTCAGCAAGCCGAGCGCGAAGTTCTGGATGAACATGGCGGGATAGAGCAGCTTGCTGGCATGCAGGGATTCGCCGACCTTCTTGAAGTAGCGGCGGATCCGCGGGATAAGCGGTCCGCGCGATGCGTGGGGCGCCTGCTCCTCGAGCTTGCCCTCGATTTCCCTCGATCCCCTGCGGCCGGGCAGAGTCAAGGTGACGAGCAGGATGAGGACCAGGATAGCCCCCATCAGCCAGAAGGCGGGCTCATAGCTTTTGATGATGAAGAAATTGATGACGATCGGCCCCATGCCGACGCCGATCAGCCAGCTCATATAGATGACGCTCATCATGCTGCCGCCGGCCTCGTTCCCGGCTACGGCCGTCGCCCCCGTAATGACGCAAGGCCATAGGGGCGAGGTGCCGACGCCGAGCAGCACGCAGGCGGCAATGATCCAGCCGGTGCCCGAGGTGAAGGCGATGATCCCGACGGACATGCAGGTGAACAGCACGCCGAGCAGCATGACCGTCCGGTAGCCGATCCGGTCGATGATCCAGCCGAGCGGGCTGCGGAAGGCGTTGTCGCCGATATATTGGGCCGCGAGCGCCCAGCCTACGGCGTAGGCGGACAGCCCGAGGGCATCGCGCATATACACCGGGAGCACCGATACGAGCACGGCTCCTTTGACAAATTCGACTCCGAACATAATAAGAAGAAGTTTAATGACGAACGGCGAGCGAATGATCTTTTTCCCGTTCGCGGGCATCTTCAGTTCCAAGCAGCGACGAACCCCTTTCCCGATCTGAGACGGCGAGGGCTTGCATGCTTGCATTCCCCCCCGTACATGCTATACTCATTTTTGTTTGTATACCTGAATCTGAAAGGCTGTGGATCATAGCGATGGACCATACACGCACGCCTCTCTTCAGCGCGCTTCGCCGCCACGCAGAGAACAACCCCCTGCAGTTCCATATTCCCGGGCACAAGAAGGGAGTAGGCACCGATTCCGAATTCCGAGCCTTCATCGGCGACAACGCCTTGTCGATCGATTTGATCAATATAGCTCCCTTGGATGACCTTCATCAGCCGACAGGCGTCATCGAGGAATCCCAAATACTGGCCGCCGATGCATTCGGAGCCGATTATACCTTTTTTTCCGTACAAGGCACAAGCGGCGCCATCATGACGATGATTCTGTCCGTCTGCGCTCCAGGCGACAAGATCATCGTGCCGCGCAATGTCCACAAGTCGATCATGTCGGCCATCATCTTCGCCGGAGCGCGCCCGGTGTTCATATCGCCTGCCCGCGATGCCGAGCTCGGCATCGACCACGGCATCACGACGCGCTCGGTTCGGCGCGCCCTTGAGCGCCACCCGGACGCGAAGGCCGTGCTGGTCATCAACCCGACCTATTTCGGCATCTGCGCCAATCTGAAGGAAATCGTCGATCTCGTCCACAGCTACGACGTACCGGTTCTCGTCGACGAGGCGCATGGCGTCCTGATCCACTTCAACGACAAGCTTCCGATGAGCGCGATGCAGGCCGGAGCGGACATGGCTGCGACGAGCGTGCATAAGCTCGGCGGCTCCATGACCCAGAGCTCCGTGCTGAACATGAAAGCCGGCCGCGTCAATCCCCATCGGGTGCAGACGATCATCAGCATGCTGACCACGACGTCGACTTCCTATATCCTGCTTGCCTCGCTGGATACTTCCCGCCGCAACCTCGCGGTCAACGGCTACGAGATGGCGGACAAGGCCATCGAGCTGGCCCAGAAGGCGCGGGCGGAGATCAACGGAATCGACGGCCTCTATTGCTTCGGCAAGGAGATCCTTGGCGGCGAAGCGACATTCGATTACGATCCGACGAAATTGACCATTCACGTCCGTCATCTCGGCATTACGGGCTACGACGCGGAGAACTGGCTGCGGGACAACTTCAATCTTGAAGTCGAAATGTCGGATATGTACAACATTCTCTGCCTTATTACCCCGGGCGACACCGAAGATACCACCCGCCAGCTGGTCGAAGCGCTGCGCGCCATGGTGGCTCATTATCCGCGCGTCGACGAGGTTCAGGAGCTGGTCGTGAAGATTCCGGAAATCCCGCAGCTGTCCCTGACGCCGCGCGAGGCTTTCTACGGCGAGACGGAGGTCGTTCCGTTCAAGGAATCCGCCGGCCGGATCATCGCCGAATTCATTTATGTCTATCCTCCCGGCATTCCGATCCTGCTTCCGGGAGAAGTCATTTCCCAGTCCAACATCGATTATATCATCGACCATGTGGAAGTCGGGCTTCCGGTAAAAGGCCCCGAGGACCGCAGCATCCAATATGTGAAGGTCATCGTAGAGGAATCCGCGATTTTCTAAGGAAATCAATCCCGCTCCCAAAAGCAAAAGCCCGGCTGGCCGCCGGGCTTTTGCTTTTGCTGCTTATTTGCCTTCGTTCTGTTCCTTGGCGATCTGCTCGTAGATAGCCGTCACGCGCTCCCACTCCGCATCGTCCTCGATGCCGACGAGGAAGGCTTCCTCTTCCTCTTCCTCGATGCGGAAGATGACGCCGTCCTCCTCCGGATCGTTGCGGTCGAGAAGCACGGCATACGCCTGGTTCTCGGATTCGAACGTATGGACGACGGGCGGAATATTCGCCGGACGGCAGGCACACTGGTTCAACTCACCGCAGGGCCTGATGCAGTCTGGCGCATGG
>NZ_CBRA020000087.1:0-12704 GCF_000469945.2 Paenibacillus sp. P22
CGGGATGGACCGGAGCAATCGACAGCGTCTCCATGACGAAGCCGGTCGAGATGTACAGATCGACGGGCCTGAGCTGCACCCGCAGCTCCCCGTATCGGATCCGGTTCATGTCGAGAATATCGTTGACCAGTCCGGCCAGCCGCCGTCCGATCAGATTCAGCAGCCGGATGTTGTCGCGGTGCTTGAAGTCGAGCGGGGCGTCGGTGTTGTCGAGCAGCGATTGCGACAGATTGACGATGCCGTGCAGAGGCGTCCGGAGCTCATGCGACGTTTTGGCCAGGAACTCATCCTTCTGCCGATCGTAGACAAGCAGCTGCTGAGCGAGCCGTTCGCTCTGCAGATAGGCCTCGCGCATCCGGTCCGTCATGAGAAAAGACTGAGACAATACGACGAGCAGCAGCGTGACGATCATATAATACGGACTGTCCAGAGCCAGCTGATAGCGCGTCTGGGCGAACACCCAGCTGATAATGAGAAAGAACGCTCCGAGCAGAATAGAGTAGATCCTCACCCCATGATGCCGATTGCGGAATATCGACGTGAAAATAAAGCCGAAAGCCAGAAGCTGCATCGCAATGCCCGGCCACATGATCGGAACCAGAAACTCATTCGGAATCGCCAGCAGGACGGCCAGAAACAGATAACTGACCCACAGGAACGCCTTCATCCGCTTGCCGGGCTTGTCCTCCAGATAAAGCCGGACGTAATAGATGAAAAATAAAATCGACATCGCCGGCAGGATGAAAAGCAGCTTTTGCAGCGGCAGAAAAGAGATCGACGGCAGCAGCGAAGCCAGCACAATCTCGTTGTCGATGCTGAAGAACAGGCCCAGCGACAGACAGAACAGGCTGAAGAAGATCAGGTACGGCTCCCGGCCCCACTGCCTGAACATGCCTGCGAAATAAATGCCGAAGACGAGCAGGGTGGCGACGAGAATCATGTCGGCCATCCGGGAATTGTCTCGCCGGTTCAGCACCTCACCGCTCAGCCCGAACTCCGGCGGCTGCACGAGTCCGCCTTGCAGATAGCGGTAGCTTGCCACCTGCACGATGATTTCAATGTTGCGGCTCTCGGCCTTGACCGTCCCGAAGAACGGCAGGTTGCTGGGAACAAAGTCTCCCGGAGCGATGTCCGGCCGTCCGCTGCCTCCAAGATCGTCGCCTGCCATATAGATGCGGCTGGACATGCGGATTTTCTTGGCCCTCAGGCTGTAAAAATCGGCATCGCCCACCTCCACCAGCAGCCGGTACGTTCCCGCGCCGAAGCCGTCGGCCGAGACGCTTCCCTTCCAGTTGCCGGGGACGCTCAACAGGCTCCGCTTGCTTTGCAGCTCCTCTCCATGGACGGCAAAATCACCGGGAGTCAGCAGTTCATCTTTATAAAACTCCCATTCGCCCCGCAGTGGAATGATTCCTTGCTGCGCAAAATCCCAATCCCTGGCGTCCAGAATCCCCCCTCGCGCCTCAGGGTAATCCTCGACGGGATGGAGCCAGTTGTAGATGAGCGCAGAGGTGGCGGCGGCAAAGATCAGGACCATGCCGATCAGCACGAACAATTGTTTCTTCATGGAGATGCGTTCCTTCCCGTTGCGAAAAAGAAGATTCAAAGAACGATGAATGGATTAGAGGCAGCCTGCCGAATGGCTCCCGATAAGCACTTTTGATTCCATACACGCCCTATTATATCTCAATTGTCCGTTTTATCCTGAATTCTATTTTTAGTCCACGACAAAAAAGAGGGGTTCAACCCCCCTCTTTTGGGGACCAGGCAATGCTTGTAAATATTCATTTATTCATTCGCTACCGGTCCATACAGGATTTTTACATATTTAGAGGAGGAAGCATGAATCAATCTGGACATGGTATTTTGAAAAAATGGTTTTTCAACTAACAAATACTCAAAGGATACGTCTATAAGAGTGAAGCATGAAGTAAGAAATCGTCGTTTGAAATAAAAAGCAAAGTTCATGAGGGAGTGGTTGGTTTTTATGAAGAAAGCAGTAGCAGCATCAATTGTCCTAGGTGTTCTAGCAGGATGCAGCACCCCGGCTTCAGAGAAAGATTCTCCCCCTTCAGCAATGAATAATGCCCGTTCGATGGCAAAGCCTGCGGCCACAGCTGCGGCACCTGACGCCAAGCAGATTCAGGTGAAATATACACCGTCTACGGTTGCCGCGCCGCTAACCAAAATCGACGATTTAGAAAAACCCCTGCAATTGACAAGTAAAGCGTTCGATGATTCCACGGTTGTGGTTTATGAAAAAAATGACGATGGAAAGTCAGTGTATGCAGTTCTCCAAACCAAAGAGGGAAGCTATGAAATTGGACAGATTGGGTACGAAGGGGCCATTGACTACTCCATAAATACTGTTGAAGCTTTGGGTCAATCCTATATTAAAGTGACCGGTACAGTTGGAGCCAATGCCCCGATATCAGATTATGTATCGCTCACCACTTCCCCGCCAGCCCTGTTGCATATCGAAGCAAATACCGTCGAGGCTGATCTGGACCAAGACGGGATCAAAGAAGTCGTCGCTACCGTAGGCACAGCAGCGGAAACAACACTCTACAAAACAGTGAACGGTTCGCTGGCAAGCGTAAATCTTAATGAGACCATGAATGCCAGTATAGTCATGTACGATTCGGAGACCAACATCTTCCAAGCGGAAGTTGCCAATAGTCAGCTTTCTAATTGGAAAATGAAGGATAATCAGCTTCAGCTCATTCATTAAAAGCCTTCGGGCTTCTTCTGCGAGAGCACCTTTATTCGTATAAATAAACTCTTGCTACAAATCGATGATTACCCCGATTTTCGACTCGACTTTAACTGTCACGACTTTGAGAATCTGTATCCTTCCTATCAAATAAAGTGAAAAATAAAGACGCCAGGATAATGCCTTGCTCCTAGCGTCACTTTGCAAATATCCAGAGTGTTCAGATTTACACTAATCATGCAAAATTCGGAGCTTGTGCTGGGTAAATAGAGTCTGCCAACGATCATTTTTTCACTGGGGACCGTTGATCAGCAAGCCCACGCTGTCATACAGCTGACTGCAACGATTCCATATCCCGTGTCCGCCACGCTCGGCGCGATCGTCAGGCTGTCTACCTCGCAGTCCACGCTGACCGCTTCCGTCCCTTGATAGACACTGTAAGCCACAGCTCCCTGCGCGGCATTCCAGGTCAGGACAGCTTGTCCGTCGCCCGTGCTGGCCGTCAAGATTTGAACCTATAAATCGAAAACCGACCTCACATTACGAAAGGTCGGTTTTCAATAAAGTTCAGTTATTTTGTTTAAGAGATTTCGTTCACTAGTTGAGTCAGGGCCTCGCTAATTGGCGTAGCTGGACGACCGAGCAGCTTTTCGAAATCATTGCTTTCGAGCTCCAGTGCGCCTTCTCGAATGGCTTGCTGGATACTTACGAGAATAGGGATAACGAAGTCGGGTACACCTGCGCCTTTCATGATGTCGGCATAAGCGGCGTCATCGACCTGTTGGACAGGCACTTCCTTGCCTAATACCGTGCCAAGAGCAGATGCCAGTTCTTCTTGAGTCATCAGCTTACCCGAAAGTTCATAAATGGTATTGTCGTGTCCGTTCCCCGCCAATACGGCTGCAACCGCCGCCGCGTAATCTTGCCGCAGTGCCCAACCCACTTTGCCAGATCCAGCGGAGGTCACCCAAGGAGCTCCTGCCATCACGCCTTGAATGCTCGCAATTTCATTCTCCAAGTACCAGTTGTTGCGTAAGAAGGAGTAAGGAATGCCCGTTTTGACGATGGCTTGTTCTGTGACACGGTGTACTTCAGCAAGGAATAACTTGCTTTCGTTTGCATTCGTTGCACTTGTATATGCAATGAATTTAACTCCAGCACGCTCTGCAGCAGCAACAGCATTTGTGTGCTGCCGAATTCTTGTTTCATTGTCTCCATCCGCAGAAATAATCAATAGACGATCGATACCTGCAAAAGCAGCATCCAATGTTTCTGGACGGTCAAAATCTCCTTGACGAACTTCTACTCCACGAACTCGCAATCCTTCTGCTTTCTCTGGATCGCGGACACTGACAGCCAAATCACTCGCCGGTACAGATTTCAATAGCGTCTCTACAACTATAGTTCCCAATTTCCCTGTCGCACCTGTGACCAACATTTTCATCTTCTATTCCTCCACTTATATTTTGTTGTAATACCCATTGTTATAACAGCATTAGTTACAACAAGTCTATAAAATAAAAGCTCTCTTATAAGGAGCTCTCATTTATTTGAACCTTGGTGTGAGTTGGCTCAAAGTCGTTTGCGCCAACCTGTGTTCCATAGCGGATTGAGCCTCATTCAACTCGGATTGGAGAACCGACTCAATGTTCGCCCCGACTGGACATCGCTCATTCGGATCTGCGTGAAAACGGAATAATTGGTTGTCTTCAATCACATTTACAGCCCGATAAACATCGAGAAGCGTAATTTCCTCAGGTGCCTTGAGTAGAGAAGCACCTCCAACCCCAGGCCGTACTTCCACTAACCCCATTTTTTTTAACATCCCCATAATTCTCCGGATTATAACGGGGTTTGTATTTACGCTGCCCGCAATGAAGTCCCCCGTACATTCGTTTGGACTGACCGCAATCAGGGAAAGGATGTGAACAGCAATAGAAAAGCGAGTGCTTATTTGTTTCAAGTGCATCACCACCGTTGTAACCATTATAGTTACTACCTAAAGTAAAGTCAATATCCGTGCCTAAAACTGCCCGTCCCTCGGTTTTAAGGGTTTATCTCACGTTCACTCCCTCATTCGCAGGATTTCATCACCTTGTGCGACAGGAGTCGGGAATCCGTTTTTTTTTAATCACTTGAGAATAATGGCATCGTCCACCGCTTTATTCTCCTATCCTCTAATCGAATGAATTATCCTAAAAATCAATCCTACGCCCTTTCGTTAAAGCTTGTTTGAAAAATAGGCCATGAACTCTACTCGCGTAGATATTCATGACCTTCTCCGTGCATCTTTACTATGTTTTACGTACTGAGTTTAGGACAGGAGAGCCCCGCCCTCAATCAGGATAACGGAGCCAGTGGTGAATCCGTTTTTCGCAAGGTAAACATAAGCTTCGGCAATATCTTCCGGCTGCGCGATCCGTCCGACAGGCAATTGGCGCGCAATGGCGTTGAACATGGATTTCCGGTCTTCCTCCGGCATGCCTGCGTAGACAGGCGTATCTACGATTCCGGGAGAAACCACATTGACCCGAATCGGGGCAAGATCCACCGTCAATCCCCGCATCAACCCCTCCAACGCCGAGTTGATCGCAGCCAGCGTGGAGGCCCCCTTCGGAGGCCGTTTGCCGTAAACGCCGGAAGTCAAGGAGATGGAACCTTCTTGGTTCAAATAGGGGATAGCCGCTTTAACGGTGATATACTGGCCCCAGAACTTGCTGTCGAAGGCAGTTTGCGCCTGTTCAACCGGCAATTCGCGGAACTCACCCATCGCGCCTTCGCCAGCGGTGATCACCAAGTGATCAAACTTGCCAACCTTTTCGAAAAAATCCGCGGCTTTCTCTTCACTCCGAAAATCCAGCTCGTAAGCTTCCACATTCCCGCCAAGCGTTTGTTTGGCTTCCGAGAGCTTGGCAGCGGAACGGCTTGCGATCACTACCTTGGCCCCTTCATCCAGAAATGCCTTGGCAGTCGATAATCCAATGCCTGATGTGCCTCCTACAACGATGACCCGCTTCTCTTTTAATGACATTCGGATTGCCTCCCTATTTTCCCCTTAATGATAAGCCCGCTCATATTGCTTTGGAATGGGGGCATATTCACTTCTAAGCGATTGAGCAGCATGGATAGTCCAGTAAGGATCTCGAAGCATGCCACGGGCGATCGCCACTAAATCCGCTTCTTCGCTGCAGACGACGGATTGGGCAAGTGCCGGGTCCTCAAGCATGCCTACAGCGACGACGGGCACCCCAAGAGCCTCCCGAATTTTGCGCGCAAAAGGAACTTGATAGCCTGGGTAGTTGCCAGGCTTTCTTTCCCCTACGGGTCCTTCCCCGCCAGAACTTACATGAAAAACATCTGCACCTGCTGCATGGTAAGCTTTAGATAACATTATGGCATGTTCCATGCCATAACCTCCATCCGCGTACTCTACGGCAGTGATTCGGAAAAATAACGGCATATCTGCAGGCATTTCCTTTTTGACCGCCTGTATGACCTCCACCCCAAATTTGGTCAGGTCTTGTCCATACGCATCTTCCCGTTTGTTCGTAAAAGGGGATTGAAACTGATGAATTAAATATCCGTGCGCCCCATGAAGCTCAATCATATCTACGCCTGCCTGTACAGCCCGGCGGGCTGCATCCGCATAGAGCTGTACCATCTGATTGATCTCATCGACTGTAAGTGCGCGAGGCATCTTATAGCGGGATCCCGGATATGGGATAGCGGAAGGGGCCACTGGCTCTTCAGCATCTTCCGCTTTTCGGCCGGCATGAGCAATCTGAATCCCGATCTTGGCCCCGTGAGCATGAACCCCATCAATAATTCGGGCAAATGCCGGAATATGGTCATCGGACCAAATCCCTAAATCAAAGTCGGTTATTCGGCCATCCGGCTCAACATCCGTCATTTCCATGATGATCAAGGCTGCACCGCCAATTGCGCGGCTAAGGTAGTGAACGTAATGCCATTCGTTGGGTTTGCCATCCCTGGCGGTTACGGAATATTGGCACATGGGCGCCATGACTACCCGGCTTTTCAATTGCAGCCCTTTAATTTCATAAGGAGAAAACAAGTGATTGGTCAAGTCAGAACCTCCATTAATGGATTATTTCCGTCGATCCTACCATCAACTCTTCGCCTATCGGATATTCCCATAGTCCCAGCTTTCCCTTCACGGGAATATAGGGCTTAAGCAGACGAAAACCCGCTATTTCCCACGCAAAATAACCTGGACTGTAATCGCCCAACAGGAAGTCATCCCCCGTCACGACCTCCCCGCAATCCAGAATGGCTGACGTATCATCAGCGTCGATGACTTGATAACAATTCGTAAGCTCGCAGGTTGCAAGGATAACCCCCGTAGGGAGGTTTTGTTCCGTATAGCCATTCTTGGCGAGCAAAGAACGGATGGGTTCATATTTGCAGGCCTGCTTGTCGACTTTCCGGCTTGCATGAATGGCCAACGGTCCGCGATACCGGGTCTTCCAGGATCTTGTTTCATAGAGTGTCTCGCCTTGGACAAGCAGAGCCGCCCACGGTTGAATCATGGATAATACTTTCATTCCTCTACGCTCCATTACGGTTCATAATGAAGTACTATTCCCCAAACATTCTCCAAACTTTCCTTGCCCCGCATAAAAAAGACGCAATCCCTCCGGTCGCATTAGACCTTCGGGATCAACCTCTGTTTCATACGCTCCCTTAAGCCTGAATTTCGTTTACGATTTGACGTAGACCCTCTTCGAGCGTCATCCACTTGTTGAACGGGATGAACGGGATAAAAGCCCTTCCATATTTAAGGAAGGGCTTGATCGCCGATGCGCCTTGTATTCAAACGTTTCTTACCAGCAGCGAACAGCACTCCACATGTGTGGAGTACACAAAAAAGAAGCCCGCTATCTAATCCCTTGTGCTTTCGATACGTCTTAGATTCTCAGTGTCCCGAGCTGGAGATGAACCGAAGAAGCGAGAGTATTCTCGATTAAACTGCGAGGGACTTTGATAGCCAACTTGATATGCGGCACTGGCTACTGGATAGCCCTCAAATGCAATGAGGCTTCTAGCCTCCAAAAGCCTTAATTGCTTTTGAAATTGAATAGGACTTAAACCCGTTGCCCTTTTAAACTGACGGTGAAAGGTATTTATAGCCATGCCAGATTTTGATGCCATCTCGCCAATGTCTATTGGCTTCATAAAATTATTGCGAAACCATTTTATACACTGGGGAATCTTAGATAAATTACTTTCCCGTAGACCAAATTGCCTCAGATACCATCCTTGTGGTCCCATTAGAACGCGATATAGGATTTCGCGCTCATAAGCTGGTGCAAGACCAGGAATGTCTCTTGATGTTTTCGATAAACGCAATAAGCGCAGCCATGCCTCCATAAATTCAATGTCCATTTCACAAGCTGCGAAATGCTCTGAAGCAGTGGGTAATTGATTTTCAGGAAGATCTCTCAATAAACTCTGAAGAACATTCTGGTTCAACATAAGACCAAGGGACATGTAAGGACGGCCCTCGCGGTCTGGATGTACACTCGCTTTTGCAGGAACATGCACCGGCAACACGTAATATGATGGCCCTTTCAGGTCAGTGCTGCGCTCCCCGATGGAAAGAACCTTTGTTCCTTGAACCGTAAAACCAATCATCGGCTCGTAGAGCGATGCGAGTTGATGAGCGGGGATGTCTCCCTTAATCATACTTAGCCCCGGTACTCCGGTTTCCATTTGTCGAGTATTTGCGCCGCTCATGAGATCAATAATTTCATCAAGGACGTTATTCATGCCCTTATTTTATCACACGACTTCATTGTCACTCAACACAGCTTTGAAATGCTTCGGCATTTTTAGACTCATCATAGGACATATATAAAGGATAATTGGGGTTGCACGAAAGGTAACGTGGTGGTTTTAGGCAATAAGATGGAATTATTAGATCTATGTTAATTCAACAGATGCGACTAAAATTGAAACTAGATCGAACATAAACGAACACAAAATTAGGAGGAAGATCTTATGAAAATTGCGATTGTAACAGGTGGAAGTAATGGCATCGGAAAAGCGACGGCGCTCGAGCTTGGCAAACGTGGAATTAGCGTCATTCTCACCTACAATTCCTATAAGGACCGGGCAGAAGCTGTCGTTAAGGAAATTGAGCAGATTGAAGGCGTTCGGGCTCTCGCACTGAAGCTGGATCTGACTCAAATATCAACATTCGAAGGTTTTGCTCTTGAAGTGAAAAAGAGCCTCCAAGACATCTGGAACAGAACGACTTTTGATTACTTAGTCAATAATGGCGGTGTCGGTGGGCCAATGATGCTCGCTGATATGAGCGAAGAATACTTCGACAAGATTCTTAATACGAACTTCAAAGGATCGGTTTTTTTAACAAAGCAACTTGTCGAATTCATGGAGGATGCTGGAGCTATTGTAAATACTACGAGCTCATCCAAAAACCAATCATTCCCAGGCTACTCCATCTACGGCTCGTTAAAAGCAGCATTCTCAAATTGGACTCGCTACATCGCCAAAGAACTTGGACCTCGCCAAATTCGGGTCAACGCAGTTTCGCCCGGTCCTACGCACAGCAATTTTGGCGATGGAGTATTCGACAAACATCCTGAATTCATTCAGCCGCTGGCTGAGCAATCTGTATTCGGCAGAATCGGCCAACCCGAAGATATTTCGAAGGTCATTGTGAACTTATTGTCTGATGATTTCGGCTGGGTTACAGCCCAGGACATTGAAGTGTCTGGCGGACATTTGCTTTAGTTCCCCAGGTGAAAAAATCAATAAATAGCCTGTATAAAAGGGTGTCCCATCGTCATTATCATGACTTATGGGACACCCCTTCATTTTGCGACATTCTCGGGATCGCCTATCAATTGCTCGCATCGTTCATCTCTAGCAGCTTTCCGTCTCGGTACTGCATCCTGTTCCCCCAACCGGCCGTCATTGTGCGAAATGCACCGCGATAGCCGGAGACAATCGAATCTGTCACATCTCATGTTCGAACCCTCAATCTGACCGACTCCACATGTGTGGAGAAGACAGTGTGAACAAAACTTATCTTCACAATGTGTTACGCCTTAGTTCATAGAAATACTGCACACTCGGATGCTTTAACTTCATCTTCTCGGACATGGTCAAGATCCGCTTTTTTCCAATCCTTCTGTCCACCAAGGCTAGGATATTCAATAAGATATCATTGCTATCTAAGCTTTCCTCTATAGAAGTAGATAAAAACTTAGTAGCCACAACGATAAAATTTGATTTGCTTAATGAAGCCTGCGCTGACAAAAGCTCCTTTGCATATTCTGAACTTATTCTGCTTCTGGCCATTACTTGTAGACGATCTTCCGGCACGGTCCCTTTGGCAGCTTTTCTAACCGCTTCAATATCGTCATTGCTGATAGGAATTTGAATATGTGGATCATTCTTGATTTCCAGCTCCGTCTGATACCATCTGATGAAGCTGGTTTTATCCATCATATTGAGTACATTCTTTTTATCTACAGAGATATAACAAATACCTGGTTTATCAGGTGAATAACGGTAACCAGGTGCGCGGTATTCTACCCTTCCTTCTAACGCAGGACAGAGAAAGCTCTCCAGTTGCTGCTTCAATTTGCTCCAGGACATGTAATCCCCTCCATATAAAAACAGAGGAAAGGATTGTTGGCTCTCCGGTTTGCCCCGTCTCCATTCATCCGATCCTCAACATCTTCAAGTGTTTTTTCTACTTTCTACGCCGAATTCTCCCTATCGAACTAACCAATCTATACCGCAATCGTCCGTTGCCTCACCTGACTTGGCCACTTAATTTCCTTTTTCCTCCGCCACATCATGCTCCTTATTTGCATATTCATTGAGCAGCGTACGCACTTCAGTTGTTGATTTCGTGTTCATTAAGCTATTTCTTAATTCGCTTGCCCCTCGAAATCCACGGACATATATTTTAAAGAATCGGGAAAGCGGTCTGAACGAACGTGGCTCCAGTTCTGAATATTGATCATGGAGATCTAGATGCAGCCTTAGCAAATCAAGCAATTCCTCACTGCTGTGATCCTTCGGCTCCTTCTCAAAAGCAAATGGATTATGAAAAATACCGCGCCCAATCATAATACCATCCACACCGTATTGCTCAACGAGCTGCAAGCCGGTCTGACGGTCAGGGATATCCCCGTTAACGGTCAGAAGTGTATTTGGGGCCACCTCATCACGAAGTTTCTTAATCTCCGGAATCAGTTCCCAATGAGCATCTACTTTGCTCATTTCCTCTCTTGTCCGCAGATGAATGGACAGATTGACGATGTCTTGTCGCAAAATATGGCTTAACCAGCCCCGCCATTCGTCTAAGGCACTAAAACCGAGCCTTGTTTTTACACTGACGGGCAATCCCCCGGCTTTTGCGGCCTGGATGATATCCGCTGCGGTTTCTGGACGGCAGATCAGGCCGCTTCCCTTCCCGTTCTCTGCTACATTCGCTACAGGACAACCCATATTAATATCGATGCCTCTGAATCCTTCTTTCGCCATACCGATGCTCATCTGACGAAAGTATTCCGGCTTATCTCCCCAGATATGGGCTACAATGGGCTGTTCATCCTCTGTAAAAGTCAAGCGCCCGCGCACACTATGGTTTCCCTCCGGGTGACAGTAACTCTCTGTATTCGCAAACTCTGTAAAAAACACATCCGGTCTGGCTGCTTCACTAACGACATGGCGAAAAACAACATCCGTCACATCTTCCATGGGCGCCAGTATAAAAAAAAGGCCGTGGTAAATCACGCCAAAAATTATCTCTCATATCAAAAACCTCTCTATCAATACTAGGAGAAATCCTTATTCCGAAGAGGTAAAACTCACTTACGGCATGTTAAAGCAAAGTATATTATAACCCCGAGAGAATCATAGTCAACCAATAGATTCAAAAAATAGAGGGTGCCCCCTCTTTACTATTTCCTCCAATAGATCTCCGTTTTACTTGTTCTTTTGTACTAACAGCGCCACGGACTCCACATGGGATGAGTGCTGACGGTAGAAAAACTAACTGAGATGCTAATAGTGTTCACCTTCAAGTTTATTCATATTTTTTCTCCTATTGAGCCGGAGAAAACACCTTAAGCACCAATAAAAGGTGCAAAAAATCTACATTATCCAACTAAATTAAAACCCACGAAGCTTGTAGCTAGAGTCGCTATGTGCATCTATCAATAGATGGAAAATACTCCGGCACCCGTTTAGTATGATCGTGAACCCTGCCAACGGACAATGAAAGGTTCACATGAACATTTACAACTTCAAACATTTATTTCAACCTCCGAATTTATATAAGAAAAAGTCACATTACAATTCGACGATTTTGGTAGCGATATTTTCACAAAATTCACTATCGTGCTCTACAAAAAGTATTGTTGGAGAATGTTCCAGCAATAGTTCTTCAATTTGCATACGGGAAATGACGTCAATAAAGTTTAACGGTTCATCCCAGATATGGAGATGTGCCTTCTCGCATAAGCTCTTTGCAATCAGTACCTTCTTTTTCTGTCCGCCGCTGAATGAAGACATATCTTTTTCAAATTGTATGCGTGAAAAATCGAGTTTTCTTAAAATCGCTTTGAACAAGCTCTCGTCAATCTCGTTGTGGCTCGCATAATCTGATAAGTTGCCCTGTAGATGTGAGGTATCTTGTGATACGTATGAAATTTTTAATTGACTACCTTTGCGAAAGGTTCCTGTAAAAGGGATATCCTCGTTAAGAATTAGTTTGAGAATACTTGATTTTCCCGAACCGTTTGGACCCACAAGTGTAATACGTTCTCCTTGTTCAATAGTAAAGGTTACGTCGTTGCATACTTTGTGTTCTCCATAACGGATGGAAACATGCTCTAATTCCACCATTTGCTTTTTGTTATAAACAAGTTGAGTGATTTTCAGACTTTCCGAGCTTTCGATGTTCTTCAAGAGTTTGGAACTTTCCTCA
>NZ_CBRA020000088.1:0-9675 GCF_000469945.2 Paenibacillus sp. P22
TGGCATGGCCGACTTTGCGGCTTGTTGGCGTTATTCTCTTTTTTGTCAGAGAAACCGAGCTGAACAGCTTCGTAGCATCATTTTCTTGGTCTTTCTTTTGCAGGACGACGCATGGGCCGGCTTCGATAACCGTGACTGGCACGACATTACCCTCAGCTGTGAACACTTGCGGCGGATACGGCCATCACGGCTACGCAGCGGAAGCTCAAGGCTATGGCGGATACGGCCATCCGGGTTACGCCGCCGAAGCGCAAGGGTATGGCGGATACGGCCATCAAGGATACGGCGCCCAGAACAACGGAGCGCATGTATACGGCGGGGGGAGGTTATCCTCAGGGCATCATGCCGGCCGCAGGAGCGGCTGCTCCCGGTTCATACAATTACGACGGCGGCGGCCAGTGGAATGCAGCTGGAGCAGTCGCCGGCGCCGCCAGTCCTGCCCAGTGGCCTGGATACCAAGGCTGGGGCGCGGAAGCTCAAGGGTATCCCGCCTCTCCGGGAGGCTGGCCGCAGACGGCCGCCGTACAGGGCTACGGCGTGAATCCGGGGTATGGAGGAGCGCCGCCGGATGAAGCTGCTCCGGTAGCGGTCCAGCCTTCCTGCTGCGGAGACAGGGACGAGGAGGAGGCGCAGGCGGCTGAGAAGGCAGTCAAGCCGGAGACCAAATCGAAGGCTGAAGCCAAGCCGGCGAAAACGGGCACGGCAGCCGCGCGCAAGCAGCCAAAAAAAGCGGTTATACGCAGCGCTTCCCGGCCGGCTCCCCGCGCCTCCAAGGGCAGCAAGCCCTGGATCAACCGCTGACGGAAGCCGAGCATGGGGAATGGCCACAGAGCCGAGCCGGGCTGAACTCGCAGCCCGGTTCTTTTTTTATGCTTGCATAATTCATCCAGCCGGAAGGCAGACTAGCCGAAACTGCCAAGAAGGGGCTATGGATGACCATGTTGTCAATCAGCATCTGGAACCATCTGAAACGGAAATATTTGAGGCGCAGGCGCGGCCGCTCGCCGCTCAGCCTGGCCTGCGCGCTTCTGCTTCCTGCAGCGCTTCTGCTGGGCTCTTCCGCAGCCGAGGCGGCCGCTCGGAGCGGGCCGGACCTTACACAGGAGGGGATCTCTTCCTTTCTGGAAGGAAGCGCATCTGCCGCGGTCACGATGAAAAGAGTCTATCTATGCGGAGAGGAAATCCGTCCGCTCGGCGTCATGGATCCTCCTTCCGTGCTGAAGCTGCTCGGCAGCCATCCCGGCTGGGAAGCCGGATTCGATGATAAGGGCGGCGTCGTCGTGACCGAGCGGATCGACGATCTGTCCGAGGCCTGCAAGCAGAGCGCGACTTTCGGGGTGGATGACGGGGGAAGCCTGACGTTGTTCGAAGGTCCTCCGAGCGACGAGAAGGTCATGAAGACGTTTTTTCAGCTCGACCTGCAGTACATGGAAAGCGCGCTGCCCAAGCAGGAACGGGACAGGCTGCTGAGCGGCATCCGCGTCCAGGACAGGGACGAGTTCAACAGCGTCTTGTCGACGTACAACGATTTTGCCCTGGAGAGATCCAGAGGAGCGATGAAGCGCGCCTACTGATTCCGTTCGGATATCAGCAGACTGCGCTTCCGCCGACAGCATGTCTTCCCGTCCGGTTCCAGTCCGGCAAGCCCATTCTCCGAGCGCCTTTGCGAAAAGGCGTTTTTTGCTTTTCGGCGAGCGGTCTGAAACGCTTGTTCTCATGTCATCCACTTCCTGTTATAATAAATAGAGTCTGTTTTTCGCTACATAGAGATAGATTTCATTGTCCAGCTTTCATACAAGGAGAGTGCGCGATGCGGATTTTAGGGATCGACCCCGGCATCGCCATCGCGGGATTCGGGTTCATCGACAAGGACGGCATGAAGCTTACGCCGGTCCAATACGGCTCCATCGAGACGGAAGCCGGCACCCCTCACGAGGTGCGGCTCAAGCAGGTCTACGAGTCTGCTTCGGCTCTGATGGACAAATACAAGCCGGACTCCGTTGCCGTCGAGAAGCTGTTCTTCAACCGCAACGTGACGACGGCCTTCACGGTCGGCGAAGCCCGGGGCGTCATTATTTTGGCCGCCGCGCAGAGGGGGCTTCCCATTACGGAATATACGCCGATGCAGGTCAAGCAGGCCGTCGTCGGCTACGGCAAGGCCGAGAAGCGCCAGGTACAGGAGATGGTGCGGATGTTCCTCAAGCTGGCCAAGGTGCCCAAGCCCGACGACGTCGCCGATGCGCTTGCGGTTGCCGTCTGCCATGCCCACGCTTCCGGCATGATGTCCAAGATAAACGAGGTGCGCCGCAGATGATCGATTTTGTAAAAGGCCGTGTGGCCTATGTGGATACGGATTATATCGTCGTCGACGTTCGGGATGTCGGGTACCAGGTCTACACGCCGAATCCTTACGCGTTCGCCCGGGGGGAGGAGCCGGTAACCGTCTACTGCCACCACCATGTGCGCGAGGACGCGGCGCAGCTGTTCGGCTTCCAGACGAGGGAGGAGCAGGCGCTCTTCCGCAAGCTGCTGGAGGTATCCGGCATCGGGCCGAGGGTCGCGGTCGGAGTTCTGGCCGGCGGCCGCCCGGAGGCGGTCATCTCGGCCATCCACCGCGAGGATTTGAGCTTCCTCACCCGGCTGCCCGGCATCGGCAAGAAGACGGCCCAGCGGATGATTCTGGACCTCAAGGACAAGCTGCAGATCACGTCGGCTTCCATCGAGCTCGTATGGGAAGCCGAAGCCGCCGGCGGAGCGGCAGTCGCCGCCGCCGGCGAGGACAGCTGGGGCGAGGCGAGGGAAGCCCTCGGAGCCCTCGGTTATACGGCGTCGGAGCTGGACCGCGCCTGGGCGGGCATGGGCGGCTCGCAGCAGCCCGGAGAGACCGTGGACGCGCTCATGAAGCGGGCGCTGCAGCAGCTGTTCAAGGGATAGCGGAAAGGGAGGTTTTGCATGGAAGACGATCGCATCATTTCCGCCAATCTGATGATGGAGGACCAGGCTGTCGAATACAGCCTGCGTCCGAGGTATCTCGCCGAGTACATCGGCCAGTCCCAGGTGAAGGACAACCTCAAGGTATTCATCGAGGCGGCCAAGCTCCGCAAGGAGGCTCTCGACCATGTGCTGCTCTACGGCCCGCCGGGACTCGGCAAAACGACTCTCTCGAACATCATCGCCAACGAGCTCGGCGTCAACCTGCGCACGACCTCCGGCCCGGCGATCGAGCGTCCGGGAGATCTGGCCGCCCTGCTCACGAACCTGCAGGAGGGCGATGTGCTGTTCATCGACGAAATCCACCGCTTGAACCGCTCCGTGGAGGAAGTGCTGTACCCGGCGATGGAGGATTTCTGCCTGGACATCATGATCGGCAAAGGTCCCAGCGCGCGCTCCGTGCGGCTTGACCTGCCCCCGTTCACGCTGATCGGAGCCACGACCCGCGCCGGGCTGCTCAGCGCCCCTCTGCGCGACCGCTTCGGAGTCGTCAGCAGGCTGGAGTATTACGGCACGGACGAGCTGGCGTTCATCATCTCCCGCTCCGCCGAGATTCTGGAGGTCGGCATGGTCGGCGATGCGGCCTCCGAGATCGCACTGCGCTCGCGGGGAACGCCGCGGATCGCCAACCGGCTCCTCAAGCGGGTTCGCGATTTCGCGCAGGTCCGCGGCAACGGCATCATTACGAACGAGCTCGCCCAGCAGGCGCTGTCGCTGATCGCGGTGGATCCGCTCGGACTCGACCGGATCGACCACAAGATGCTGCAGGCGATGATCGCCAACTATCGCGGCGGCCCCGTAGGCCTGGACACGATCGCAGCGACGATCGGCGAGGAAAGCCAGACGATCGAGGATGTGTACGAGCCGTATCTCATGCAGATCGGCTTCCTGCAGCGGACTCCGCGAGGGCGTGTCGTCACTCCTCCTGCCTACCGCCATCTGGGCTTGCCCGTACCGGAATAATGGCCGCGGCAGACAAGCCGCATGGCCTAAGGGAGGATCCGCCGATGAAGGAGCAACGGTCCGGAGCCGCTGAAGACAGCGCGCTCACCGTCATCTACGACGGCCAGTGCAACCTCTGCCTCGCCTCGGTCGACAGGCTGGGCCGACTGGGCTCGCGGGCGGAGCTGAAGTTTGTTCCGTTGCAGAATCTGGACCGGCTCCAGGGCCGGGCCGCCGAGCGGTTACTGGACATCGACGCGGAAGCGCTGAGGGACAGGATGCATGTCGTTGACGGCGCAGGGCGCTTGTATGCGGGCAGCGACGCCGTCGTGCGCATCCTGCGCACGGTTCCTGGCTTCGGTCCGGCAGGCTGGCTGTACCGGCTGCCGGGCATGAGCCGTCTTGGAGACCGGATTTATCGCTACATCGCCAAACGCCGCTATGACTGGTTCGGGAAGGCGGACGAAGCCTGTTCCCCGGATGGATGCCGCATTCCCCCCGAGGACCGTACCGACAAGACCCTGTAAGGTGCCCGCCTGCACGCCGGCCGACGGCCGCGAGCCGGCGGAGCACACGGAAGGAGAGAACCATGAACAGACCGATAGCCCGAATTCTCCCCAAAGGCCTGCTGGCAGCCGCCGTTCTGGGCGGCTGCCTCTACTTGCCTCCCAAGGCGGAAGCGGACGGGATCGAGGTCATGGACACGATTCGCGTCGGCTTGTTCATCACCGTACCGAACAAATATACGCTGTCGATTCCGGCCGCAACGTTCAGCTCCGACGGCGGGATAGCCATCGGCGTCAGCCAAGGGGGAACGGCCAAACCTCTGGCTTTCGCTGTCGGCGGCGCGACTGCCCGGGTAGCCGTGGAGAACTATTCCGTCCTGCTGGGAGAGAACAGCTCCTTCGCGGCCGCGCTGGCAGTATTCAAAGCCGTGCAGACTGCCGGAGGAAACGCCGTGCTGGAGGCGGTGGACCGCGGGGGCGGCACTTCCTACCAAGTGTCGGAAGGCTCCTACTCCTCTGCGGCTGCGGCAGGGACCGCTCTTGCCAAATGGAACGCGAACGCGACGGTGAAGGCATTCGGCGGCGGCGCCTCCGTGCGCGGACCGCTTCACCTGGAGACGGCCGCGTACGCGTCCGAGCAGGAGGCGCGGCTCGCGATGGCCTCGTTCAGCGCTTCCGGAACGGATACATTCCTTGCGCTGCGCCCATCGGATTCCTGAACCCGTTATTCCGTCATGGTGGGAGCGGCGGCGGACAGCGCTTCGCTGGAAGCCGTGAAGCTCAAGCTGGCCGGAATCGCGGAGGCGGCCGGGCTGAAGCAGGCTGCGGCGGGCGATTATCTGCTGCAGCGGAGGGATTTGTCCGTCACCCAGAAGGAAGCGGCGCCCGGCATGCTGCTGACTTTCCCGGCGGGCACGAAGGCTGTCGTGTTGCCGTCCTCGACCCAAGGCGTGAAACTTGCCGAGCGCTACGCCCGTACATACAGAGGCCAGTTCGAGTTAAGCAGCTACAACAACGCTCTTGCCGTCATCAACGAGCTTCCGTTCGAGCAGTATCTGTATTCCGTCGTCGGCGGGGAAATGCCCGGCTCCTGGCCGATCGAGGCGCTCAAGGCGCAAGCCGTGGCCGCCCGCTCGTACGCCGTCTACCAGGGGACCGGCTTCGGCATCGCCCAGGTCGTCGACACGACGCTCAGCCAGGCGTACAACGGTGTCGCCTCCGAGAAGGCGACGACCATCAAGGCGGTCGACGATACCAAGGGGCAGGTCATGCTCAGCGGGGGCAAGCCTGTCGAGGCGGTATTCTCTTCCAGCGCCGGAGGGTATACAGCGGATCCATCCGAAGTATGGGGAAGCAAGGTGCCGTATCTGGCTCCGGTCCAAAGCCCGGACGATTCTTCCGAGAACGGCCTGTTCAAATGGTACCGGGTCATGGCTCCGAGCGGCGGCACCGGCTTCATCCGGTCCGACACGGCTGACCTGACCGGCGAGAAGAACGCAGCCGGGGCTGTCATCGCGCGCATCAAGTCCGCCGCTACCAATGTGAGGCCGCTGCCTCTCATCCAGGACGGCGTGAATCCGGTGGACAAGCTGGACGCCGGGGCTAAGGTGACGGTGCTGGAGACAGTCGCTCAGTCCAATGAATTCAACTGGATGCGCGGCCCGTTCACCTCGGCCCAGCTGCTGGATGCCATGAAGGGCAAGACGACCTCGGCCGTATCGGGACCGATTCAGTCGCTGGAGGTCGCCTCGCGCGGACCTTCAGGGCGGGTCATGCAGGTGAACGTGAACGGCAAAGCCGTTCCGGTCAAGTATCCGGACTCCCTGCGCACCGCGCTTGGCAGCTTGCCGAGCACGCGGTTCGCCATCGAGCCGGCCGGGCAGGTGTCGCTTCTCGGCGCCGGCGGCGCCTCGGCGGTCAAGGAAACGGGAGCCGCCGTCCAAGTGCTGGGAGCCGGCGGAGCCAAAGCATCGCCATCGGGCGGAGCGGGCCTGACGGTCATGAACGCCTCCGGAGCCATCCGGCCCGTCTCCGCTTCGCAGACGTGGCTCATCCGGGGAACCGGCAACGGGCACGGCCTCGGAATGTCGCAATACGGCGCCAAGGGCCTGGCCGATACCGGGTATGATTACCAACGCATTCTGAAATACTACTACAAAGAGATTGAACTCGCTAAGGACGGAAGCTGAAGCCATGAACGTAGAAGATTATGATTTTCACCTGCCGGAAGAGCTGATCGCCCAGACCCCTTTGACGGACCGGACCTCCTCGCGCCTGCTCGCTTTGGACAAGCGCACGGGAGAGATCGCCCATCATCGGTTCACGGATCTGAAGCAGTATTTGCGCGAGGGAGACACGCTGGTCGTCAACGATAGCCGCGTGCTTCCCGCCCGCCTGCTAGGCGTCAAGGAGGATACCGGAGCGAAGGCGGAGCTGCTGCTGCTCCGCCAGCTCGAAGGCGATTGCTGGGAGACGCTGGCGAAGCCGGCCAAGAAGCTGAAGGCCGGCACGGTCATCGCTTTCGGCGCCGGCGAAGGCGGCGAGCCGCTGCTGCGCGCAGTCGTGGAAAGCGAAGGCGATATGGGCGGACGCATCGTCCGGTTCCAGTACAGCGGAATATTCCAGGAGCTGCTGGACAGACTGGGCGAGATGCCGCTGCCGCCGTATATCAAGGAACGCCTGGACGACCGGGAGCGGTATCAGACTGTTTATTCCCGCCAGGCGGGATCCGCAGCGGCTCCGACCGCGGGGCTGCATTTCACGCAGCAGTTCCTCCAGGAGCTGCGGGATAGGGGAGTCGGAATCGCTCCGCTGACGCTTCATGTCGGTCTCGGCACATTCCGGCCGATGTCCACGGACACGATTGAAGAGCATGTGATGCACTCCGAGTATTACGAGCTCAGCGAGGAATCCGCCGCGATGATCCGCGCCGCCAAGGAACGCGGCGGCCGAATCGTTGCCGTCGGCACCACGTCGGCCCGCACGCTGGAGACAGCGGCTCAGCGGTATCCGGACGGGCTTCAGGCTTGCAGCGGCTGGACGGATATTTTCATTTATCCCGGATATGAGTTCCGGGCTGTCGACGCCCTGCTGACGAATTTCCATCTGCCCAAGTCGACGCTGGTCATGCTGGTCAGCGCGCTTGCCGGGCGCGAGCATGTCCTGCACGCCTATGCAGAGGCAGTCAACGAGAAGTACCGGTTTTTCAGCTTCGGCGACGCGATGTTTATCTACTAGGAATGGAAGAGTGAACTGTGGCTGTAACTTACGAACTGATCAAAGTATGCAAGCAATCCGGGGCGCGGCTCGGCCGCGTCCATACCCCTCACGGCGTCATCGAGACGCCGGCGTTCATGCCCGTCGGCACCCAGGCTACCGTCAAGACGATGAGCCCGGAAGAGCTCAAGGAAATGGACGCCCATATCATTCTCAGCAACACCTATCACCTGTGGCTCCGTCCGGGCCACGACCTGATCCGCAATGCCGGCGGCCTGCACAAGTTCATGAATTGGGACCGCCCGATTCTGACGGACAGCGGCGGCTTCCAGGTGTTCTCGCTGAGCAACATGCGCAAGATCACCGAGGAAGGCGTCGAATTCCGCTCCCATCTCAACGGCGACCGCTTGTTCCTGTCGCCGGAGAAGGCGATGGAGATCCAGAACTCGCTCGGCTCCGATATCATGATGGCGTTCGACGAGTGCCCTCCGTATCCGGCCGAATACGAATACATCAAAAACTCGCTCGAGCGGACGACCCGCTGGGCGGAGCGCTGCCTCAAAGCCCATGCCCGTCCGCAGGACCAAGGGCTGTTCGCGATCGTCCAGGGAGGCATGCATGCCGACCTGCGCAAGCAGAGCGCGGCGGATTTGACTTCCATGGATTTCCCGGGGTATGCTATTGGTGGTTTGAGCGTCGGGGAACCGAAGCATCTCATGTATGAGGTGCTGGAGGAGACGATTCCGCTCCTGCCGACAGGCAAGCCGCGTTATTTGATGGGCGTCGGATCTCCCGACGCGCTTCTCGAAGGAGCGATTCGCGGAGTCGACATGTTCGACTGCGTGCTTCCGACCCGCATTGCCCGCAACGGCACGACGATGACGAGCGGAGGACGGGTGAACATCCGCAATGCCAAGTACGCGGAGGACCTCGGACCGCTTGATCCGGAATGCGGCTGCTACACCTGCCGCAATTATTCCCGCGCTTATCTGCGGCATCTCATCAAGGCCGACGAGACGTTCGGCATCAGGCTGACGACCTACCATAACCTGCATTTCCTGCTGGAGATGATGCGCGGCGTGCGCCAGGCGATCATGGAGGACAGGCTGCTTGATTTCCGGGACGAATTCTTCACCCAATACGGCCTGCATGACAACGACAAAGGGTTTTAACCAGAATCTCGTTCCGATATTGAAAGGGGTATACACCTATGTTTCTGGCTTCCGGTAGCGCCGGCGGTGGCGGCATGTCCATGCTGCTCATGTTCGGCCTCATGTTCATCGTCTTCTACTTCCTTCTGATCCGTCCTCAGCAGAAGAAGCAAAAGCAGCGCAACGCCCTGCTCGGCTCGCTCAAGAAAGGCGACAAAATCGCGACCATCGGCGGCATGCACGGCACGATCGTGGAGCTGACCGACGACACGGTCGTTCTGCGCGTCAACGATACGACGAGAGTGACGTTCGAACGCAGCGCCATCGCATCCGTCCTGAACAGCGCTCCGGCTCCTGTCGAAGCCAAGACGGAAGAAAAGCTTGAAGTCAAAAGCGACAAAGTGGATCCTGAAGGCACGCTTTAAGCAGCCCGACGCTCCAAAAACCCTTCGGAGAGCAGCTCTCCAAAGGGTTTTTTTATGCGTTGCGGTGCATCTCCAGAGCTGCTTCGGCGAGCTCGCATACCCGCTGCCGCAGCTCCGGAGGATCGACAGCCTCGACGGCGGGTGCGAGCGAGAGCACGACGCCGGCCGCATAGTCCAGCGTATCGAAGCGGACGTCGACGAGCTTCAAGACGGGGGGTTGCTTCCGTCTCCTCCCTTTCTGCCGAAGCCGCCTCGCTTTCAGGGGAATAGGCGCCTACAATCCGCGTATATTCTCATTTTTTGCAGCCTGTCGATGGCATCCGGAGAAGCCTTCAATCGAACAAGAGTGGAAGGCAGCCCTTCAAGGAAGCGGCTCACTGAAGTCCGCCACCACGCCGCCAGGCTGAATGAGGCAGGACGCTCAAAGGGCTCTCCCGTCAAGCG
>NZ_CBRA020000089.1:0-35125 GCF_000469945.2 Paenibacillus sp. P22
TCTGGCGGATCCGGCTTCGCCAAGGCGGCTGCCGACGCTGCGGAGGAACGGCTCGAAGCCGCTAAGAACGCGCTTAAGGCAGAGATGCAGGACGCTGAGGCGGCGCTGTTCAGCGGCGAGAAGGTGGTCAGCTGGAAGAGCAGCAGCCGGACGGCGCTGGACACGAAGGCCGTCAAGGCCGAATTGCCGGAGATCTTTGAAAAATACTCGCGCACGAGCTCGTCTCGGCGCTTCCTGATCCACTAAAGGGGGAGAAGTAAATGACCGCAAGCAGAAGCACCACGGAGCTCGGCAACAAGCTCCAGACGCGCGCCAACAACGCGCCGGCAGCACCGAAGCCTCAGAACGAGGGGCTGAAGAGCTTTCTCGCAGCGCCGGCCATCAAGAAGCGTTTCGAGGAAGTCCTCGACAAGCGGGCGCCGCAGTTCATGAGTTCTATGCTCAACCTTTCACGGCTTTTGTGTTGGATTCTGGACGGGCAGCGGCTGCCGGCTCTCATTCGGCGTGTTGGCAATCCTAGCGCTTGATGGAGAACGGCCAGGCTCTTATCCGGCTTTTTTATCCGGACGGCATTCATGGCTCGGTTCTCTTTGTTCCGACCGGTGCCGCATTGGGCATGCTCCAGCTCCATTGCAGGTTGTCGGGACAAGAAAAAAAAAGGAATAAAAAAAAACTGTTGCAAGCGTTTTCGGTTTTCCGTTATACTGAGCGGGTAAAGACTTCCAAAACGTTTTGGAAGGAAGGAGTGAGGAAGACTGACCACCATAAAAGACTTGGCGAAGTATGCGGGAGTCTCCGTCACAACCGTTTCCAGAGCGTTGAACGGCTATGACGATGTGAACGAGGGAACCCGCCAAAAAATCCAGAAAGCAGCCAAAGAGCTCAACTATCGCCCCAATGTGCTCGCCCGCAGCCTGGTCACCAAGAAAACGCGGACGCTCGGCGTGATCCTGTCGGATATCAACCGGGCCGGAGCGAAGGATGCGATGGCATTTGAGATTCTGTGCGGCATCAACGACCGGGCCGGAGAGCTGGATTACGAGATCATGCTGTTCAGCACGAACGCCAAGAAGCAGATGTCCAAATCCTACAGCGACCTGTGCAAGGAAAGGAACGTGGACGGCGCCATCATATCGGGCCTTCGAGTCCAGGACCCGTACCTGCAGGAAGTGACCTACGACTCCAACTTTCCATGTGTGCTGATCGACATTCCTGCCGAGGGCAGCTGCCTCGGACATGTCACGACCGACAACGTGGAGGGAGCTTCCATGGCGGTCAGGCATCTGATCGAGCAGGGGCATCGCCATATCGCGATGATCAACGGCCACAACGATGCGGCGGTCAGCCTGGAGAGGCTGAGCGGCTACCGGAAGACGCTGGAGAAGCACGGGATCGCCTACAGGCCCGAGCTGGTGTTCAACGGCGGCTTCTCGGAAGAGGGCGGCTGCGAGGCGATGTTCGAGATTCTGCTTCATCACCCTGAAGTGACGGCCGTATTCTCGGCGAGCGACTTGATGGTTCTGGGAGCGCTGAGGGCAGTCGAGCGCAGCGGCGGCAAGGTGCCGGAGACAATCTCGATCGTGGGATACGACGACATTGCGATCGCGTCCTACAGCTCTCCCAAGCTTACGACCATCCGCCAGAACAAATACGAAATGGGCTACCAGGCTGCCCAGCTGCTCGTTGACCTCATTGAAGGCAGGCCTGTGAATCACAAGATCATGCTCCATAACGAATTGATGATAAGAGAAAGCACGTCGCCCTGTGAAAAACCGTGACAGCGGAAGGGCGTTTTATTTTCGGAAATTACCAAAACGTTTTGGTTGACAAGTAAGCGCTTCCTAATTAAGGAATATCAGTGTTTATAAGGCATGATCATTTATGGACATCATGTAAAGTTGTCCAAAACGTTTTGGAGATCTAAAGGGGATTGCATACACATGGACTACCGCGTGATAAAAGAGAACGATCTGTTCCTGATGACCGACCATTCGGGCGATATCCCGGAGCGGCAGGAAGAAGGACAAGGCTTCGGCTTGTATACAAGGGATACCCGCTTTCTGAGCGTGCTGGAGCTGCGGATCAACGGCAAGAAGCCGATTGTCCTCTCCTCGGAGGCGGATGAGAATTATTTGTCCACCATCCTGCTTACGAATCCGCATATGGAGATGGACGGCAAGCTCGAGCTGTGGCGGGAATCCATCGAGATCAAGCGGACCCGCTTCATTTACGGCGATGTGCTCTATGAAACGGTTGAAGCGACAAACTACAGTCCGACGGCGTGGGAATTCGAGCTGTCGCTTCGATTCGCGGCCGACTTCACGGATATGTTCGTCATCCGGGGTTTCCAGAGCGGAGGCGCAGGCGTCGCAGCTCCGCCTCTGCCTGGCGAGAACGGGCTTGCGTTCGCTTATGACGGGCTGGACGGCATCAAGCGCAGCCTCATCGCCCGCTGGTCCAGGCAAGCGGACCGCTTCTCTCCCGAAGGGGAAGCGGCATTCCGGATGAAGCTGGAATCCGGACAGTCAAGCGCGGTTCATTTCAGCTTCGCCCCGACGTTCGGAGAGGAGGAAGCGCGGCTCGTTCCGAGGGACGAGGCATTGGAAGCATTGCGCCGGTCGTACCGGGAGTGGAACGAGCAGGCGACATCCGTCGACAGCGATCTGCCCGCCTTCAATCGGCTGTACGGACGCGGCCTGCAGGATATCCGCGTGCTGCTGACGGACATCGGCTTCGGACCGTTCCCTGTCGCAGGTCTGCCATGGTTCGCGGTGCCGTTCGGCCGCGACAGCCTCATTACGGCGCTGCAGCTGCTGCCGATCCAGCCGGAAGCGGCCAAAGGAACTCTTCTGACGATGGCTCATTTCCAGGGGACGAAGGAAGATCCTTGGCGCGACGAGCAGCCGGGCAAAATCATGCATGAGCTCCGCAAGGGAGAGCTGGCGAACACGAATCAGGTTCCCTTCAATCCGTATTACGGCTCGGTGGATTCGACGCCTCTGTTCCTGGTGCTGCTCGGGGAATATGTCAGATGGACCGGGGACATGAATACGCTCAAGCGGCTTCTGCCCCATGCGGACAGGGCGCTGGAGTGGATCGACCGGTACGGGGACCACGGCGGCAGAGGCTTCACCTCCTATTATCAGGAGTCATCCAAAGGCATTGCGAACCAGGGATGGAAGGATTCCGCCGATTCCGTCGTCCATCGGGACGGCCGCTACGCCGAAGCTCCGGTAGCCCTGGTCGAGGTGCAAGGCTACGTCTATCAAGCCAAGCAAGCTCTCGCCGGCCTGTTCCGGACCTTGAACGATCCGGAGAGGAGCGGTCAGGCCGTGCGCCTCGAGGCGGAAGCCGAAGCGCTGAGGCAGCGGTTCGAGGAGCGCTTCTGGATGGAGGATCGCCAGTACTACGCGATCGCCCTGGATGGAGACAGCGCGCAGGTCGGCACCGTGACGTCCAACCCGGGCCATGTTCTCATGTCCGGCCTCGTGTCGCCGGAGAGAGCGGAGGCGGTTGCCCGCCGGCTGATCTCGCCGGAGATGTTCAGCGGTTACGGCATCCGCACGATGGCGGAAGGCGAGAAAGCCTACAACCCGATGAGCTACCACGACGGCAGCATCTGGCCGCATGACAATTCGCTTTGCCTGATGGGCCTTGCCAGGTACGGCCTCGACAAGGAAGCCGCTGTCGTGATGGAAGGACTGCTGGAGGCGTCCGGACATTTCGAGAACGGCCGCCTGCCGGAGCTGTTCTGCGGATATTCGGCTTCAAGAGGCCGCGCGGTCCGCTATCCGGTCGCCTGCTCGCCGCAGGCATGGGCCGCGGCGACTCCGCTCGTGTTCGTCACGGCGATGACGGGGCTGAAGTTCGATCCGTCCTCCAGGACGATCAGCCTGAAGCCGTCTTTGCCGGAAGGAATGAACCGCCTGTCCGTGAAGGGGATGCGGATCGGCGACGGACGGCTGGCGGTGGAAATCGTGCGTACTGGAGGCGAGTATCGGACTACGGTGCTTGAGTTGCCGGATGGCTGGACCGTCGACATGGTTTCCTTGGCAGGACGGCAATAGGCGAATGAAGGTATTTCGGGCCCGCGCCCCGCGCCGGCCCTTAATATAACCACTATTTTAGAGGGGTGTTCCAATCATGAAGATCAAAGGAACCGCATTACTGGCCATCGGGATGTCGGCGGCGATCGCGCTGACGGCCTGCGGTACGAATTCAGGCTCCAATTCCGGCAACGCGGCGAGCGGGAACAGCGGCAAAGCCAGCAACGCAGACGCTTCAGGCGGCACGGAAGCGAAAGAAGTCAAGCTCCGCGTCGGAACGTGGGACGGAGGAGACAGCCTCAAGATCCAGCAGCAAATTGCGGACAATTATATGAAAGCGCATCCCAACGTAAAGGTGTCCATCGAATCCGTGCCGGATCAATACGGCACGAAGCTGCTGACGCAGATCGCCGCCGGCCAGGCGCCGGATGTATTCCAGATCGGCGACGGAGACATCAGCATGTTCATGAACAAGGGGTCGCTTGAAGACTTGACCTCCTATATTCAAGGCGACAACGGAATCAAGCTGGACGATTATTACGCCAACGTCCTCGACGTCGGCAAGCTCGGCGATAAATACTACACGCTGCCGAAGGACTATTCCGACCTGGCCGTATTCTACAATAAAAAATTGTTCGACGAAGCGGGCCTGCCCTATCCGCAAGCAGGCTGGACCTGGGAGCAGCTGTACGACACGGCCAAAAAGCTGACGAAGAAAGACGGCGACCGCATCACCCAGTGGGGAGTCAACCTGCCAGGCGCGTGGACACGTGCCGTCCTGCCTCTGATCAATGCGTACGGCGGCAGCGTCATCAGCCCCGACGGAGAGAAGTTCGACGGCTTCATGAACAGCGACGGAACGGTGAAAGCGCTTGAGCTGTACCAGGACATGTACCAGAAGGACCGCATTTCCCCGTCCAGCACCGAAAGCGCGGCGTTCAAGGGCGTCGATCTGTTCGCGGCAGGCAAAGTGGCGATGAGCGTAGGAGGCCGCTGGCCGGTGACGGATTACAAGAGCAACAAGGACCTGAGCTTCGGCGTCGTCGCCATGCCGGCCGGCCCGAGCGGAGCGGCCAATACGATCTGCTACGCCGGGTATGGATTGTATTCCAAGTCGGCCAACAAGGACGAGGCCTGGAGCTACCTGAAATACCTGACCGGACCCGAAGGACAGGAGCTTCTCGGAGCCTATGCGTTCACGGCGGTCAAAGCTACCGCTGAGAAGCTCGGCCAGACGAATGACGAGGCTCTCAAGCCCTTCCTCAACGATATCCCGAACATCAAGGATTTCCCGGAAAAAACGAGCCCTTACTTCAGCACGACCGGGGGCAAGGCGCTGCAATCGGTCATGGACAAAATGATGCTTGGCAAGCCGATCGACGTGAAGAAAGAGCTGGACGCAGCCGCCAAACAAGGCGATGCGGACCTGCAAACGGCCAAATCCGAGTAAGCCTTGGGATGGCGCCGCTTGGCGGCGCTGCCGCGCAGCAGGAAGGGGAAGAGGATCGTCTTCCCCTGTCCCGGCTGCACGGATCCTGCCTGCAACCGAACGGACCAGCCGCATGCCTTGAGGCGGCGGAGTCGGTCCCACTTAATCCGCTTGAGGTGATAAAAGATGAATATGCCGGAGATGGACGGCGCTTCCGCAACAACCGCAGCTGCTCCCCGCAAGAAGGCAATGCGGGCTACAAGCAAGGAAGCCATATGGTTTTATGTGCTGATCTCTCCTTGGCTGATCGGATTTCTGGCATTCGTGCTCGGTCCGATGATCGCTTCGTTTATCATCAGCCTGACCAAATGGGATTTGCTGACGCCAGCAAAATTTATCGGGTTCAAAAACTATTCCAAGGCGCTGAATCATGATCCGCTTTTTTGGACTTCGCTCAAAGTAACCGTAATCTACTCTGTCTTATCCGTACCGCTGGGACTGGTGTTCTCGCTTGCGCTGGCCCTGCTGCTCAATCAGGCCGCCTGGGGAATGAGGCTGTTCCGCACGATCTTCTATATGCCGGCCGTCGTCAGCGGCGTTTCGGTCATGGTTTTATGGATGTGGATATTCAATCCGGAAATCGGATTATTCAATACGATCCTCGGTTATTTCGGCATCTCGGGACCGGGCTGGATCTACGATCCCAACTGGGCGATGCCTTCCATGGTCATCATGAGCCTCTGGGGAGTAGGCGGTGGCATGATTATCTGGCTGGCCGGCCTGAAGGGCATCTCGCCGTCCCTGTACGAGGCGGCCGACCTCGACGGAGCCAACGCTTGGCAGAAGCTGAAAAACGTCACCGTCCCGATGCTGACTCCGACGATCTTCTTCAACCTGATCATGGGCATCGTCGGCGCGCTGCAGACGTTCGGGCAGGCGTATGTCATGACGAAAGGCGGACCGATGAACTCCACGCTGTTCTACAATTACTACCTGTTCCAGCACGCGTTCGAGAACTTCAACATGGGCTACGCCTCCGCGCTCGCCTGGTTCCTGTTCATCATCATTCTCGTGCTGACGCTGATCGTCGTGAAGTCCTCGGACGCCTGGGTCTACTATGAAGGGGAAAGGAAGTAAAGGCATGCGAACAAACAAATGGCTCCATCAAACCATCGTGTATGCGCTGCTTCTGGCCGGCTCGCTCGTGATGCTGGTTCCTTTCGCCTGGATGCTGTCCACTTCGTTGAAGGAGTCCTACCAAGTGTTCACGGTTCCTGTCAAGTGGATTCCCGATCCGATCCGCTGGGACAACTACATCACGACCTTCACGGGCCTTCCGTTCGGCCGCTGGCTGCTCAACACGCTTGCCGTCACCGTGCCGAACATTATCGGAACGGTGCTGTCCTGCACGGTCGTCGCGTACGGATTCGCCCGCTTCAAGGCGAAGGGCAAAAACATGCTGTTCATCCTCATGCTGTCGACGATGATGCTGCCGACCTCGGTCACGATGATTCCGGTGTTCTACCTGTTCAAGGAACTCGGATGGATGAACACGCTGCTGCCGCTGATCGTACCGGCCTTTTTCGGCACGGCCTTTTATATCTTCCTGCTGAGGCAGTTCTTCATGACGATTCCCGTCGAGATGGAGGAGGCGGCCAAGATCGACGGCGCCAGCACGCTCGGCATTCTCGTCCGCATCATTTTGCCGCTGACCATTCCTGCGATCATCACGGTGGCCATCCTCCAGTTCAACGGCGTCTGGAACGATTTCATGACTCCGCTGCTGTACCTGAACAAGCCGGAGCTGTATACGCTGGCGCTTGGCATCAACTTCTTCAAGAGCGAGAACAACGTCCAGTGGAACTTCCTCATGACGGCTTCCGTCGTCACGATGCTGCCTTCGCTGCTGTTCTATTTCCTCGGCCAGAAATACTTCGTGGAAAGCATTACGCTGACCGGAATGAAAGGATAACAAGCCTATGGCCAAGCTGACCTTGAACCGAAGCGGAGCGGGATGGCTGGCAGGCGTCGGCCTGCTGTCGGCATCCATGCTGGGGCTGGAAATCGCGCTGACGAATGTGCTCGGCGTGCTGCTTCAATATCATTATGTGTCGCTTCTGATCTCGCTGGCCGTCCTCGGCACCGGGGCCGGCGCTTACGCCGCCGTCCGCTTCGGAGGCAAGGCCGGCAGGATGCAGGCTGCGGCTCCTGCGGGCTGGGCAAGCATGGCTGCGGGAGGATACGCCATCCTCCTGAGCTTTGTCCTGGCCCGTTTTCCCTATTCGGGGCAGCTTGCCTTTTACGCGCTGTTGTGCGCGCTGCCGTTCCTGCTGTTCGGCTGGGTCACGGGCCGGGCTCTCGCTTCCGGGACCGCTCCGGCGCCTGCCGTATATGCGGCCGATCTGCTCGGCGCAGCGGCCGGCGCACTGCTGGGCTACATCCTGACGGAACGGCTCGGCGGCTTCGCGGCCGTGTTCCTCATGTCGGCGCCTGCCTTCGCGGCGGCGCTCGCCTTGTTTGCCGGCGGACGGGGCATGAGGAGGAGATATGCCGTCCTGGCAGCCGTGCTGCTGCTCGCAGCGACGCCGCCCGCCTTCGAGACGGCCAGGCAGTTGGACGGCTGGCAGCTCGATTTCGCCGCTTTTCACGGGGCTGCGCCTGACAAGACGATTGTCGGGACGCTGCGCAGCGATCCTTCCGCCCATGTCGTCTCGACGCATTGGGACGGATTCGCCCGCACGGACACGGTCGCGACCGCGGATGACAGCCGCCGCATGCTGTTCGTCAACGGCGGTGCCGGAAGCTATATGTACCGGTTCGACGGCAGCCTGAGCTCCGTTGCCGGCCTTGCCCGTGATATCGAGTTCCTGCCGTTCGCCGCTGGACGCGCGGATCGGACCGCCGTCATCGGAGCGGGCGGGGGACGCGACATTCTGTACGCGCTGCTTGCCGGAGCCAAGGATGTCACTGCCGTCGAGCTGAGCTCCGGCATCGTCCGGAGCATGAGGGAGCAGGCGGACTACAACGGAGGCCTCCTGGATCGTCCCGGCGTCAAGACCGTCGTCGGCGACGGAAGAAGCGTGCTGACCCGCAGCGCCGGCGGTTATGACCTGATCGTCCTAGATCTCGTCTATTCGCAGGTGGGCGGCATGGGCGGCCAAGCCTTGTCTGAAAATTACGTGTTCACGAGGGAAGCGTTCAAGGAGTATTTGGCCAAGCTGGCGCCGGGAGGAAGGCTCGCCATCCTGTCCCATCAAGGCATCGAAGGCGTCCGCGCCTATTATACGGGCCTTGAAGCGCTCATGTCGGACGGGGAGCGCACGGCGGCGGAAGCTTCCCGCCACACGGCGCTGCTTCTGGCAACGGACCAGTCGTCCTCGCCGCAGCTTACCCTGTCCGTGATCCAGAACACGCCGCTCGACTCGAGCCAGCTCAACCTGCTTCAGACCGGGGCGCGCTCGCTGGGGCTGCGGCCGCTGTTCCTTCCGGGCTCCGACGAGGAGCTGTTGAAGCCGCTCGTTCAAGGCCAGGTCCCGTTCGACCGGTTCGTGCGCGATTCCGACTACGCGGTCCATCCCGTCAAGGATGACCGGCCGTTCTTCTTCCAGGTGGACCCCGGCCTGCCGCCCGCTCTCGGGCAATGGCTGGCTGCCGCCGCGGCTTTGACCCTGCTGGCTGCATTCGTGATCGGAATCGGAGAGTACGGGCCAGGCCGGGCTTCAAGGCTGCGGGCTGGAAAGCCGCGCTTGAAATCCTACCCGCTCTATCTGCTGCTCGGGATCGGCTATATGTCCGTCCAGACGGCGCTCATCCAAAAGGCTTTGCTTTATCTCGGCAGTCCTGCGCTTGCATCCATTGCCGTCATCATGCCGCTGCTGCTCGGAGGAAGCTTGGGAAGCGCGGCCGCAGGCCGTTTCCGGCTTCCCGCCTACGCCGGCGCCGGGGCCGCTTTTGCTGCAGCGGTCCTACTGCTGCTGGCGGAGCCTGCCCTGTCGGATCGTCTTCTGGTCTCCGGAGACAGCGCGCGGCTGGCGTTCGTCGGCGTTTCCGCCTTGCTGCTCGGCTTGCCGATGGGCATGCCGCTTCCGTCCGGGCTGCGCGAGGATGACCGGCGGCTGCCGGGCTCTTCCGCCTTTTTCTTTGCCGTGAGCGGCTTGGCCGGCATATGGGGCTCCTTGCTCGGCTCAGCCGTCTCGATGACGGCCGGCGTGACCGCTACGCTGGCTGCCGGCTGCCTGTGTTATGCCGCTGCCGCGGCAGCGGACCGCTTTTTTACCGATAGGAGGAAGGACAAGTGAACATGAAGCTGTGGGATACAGGGCCGAAGCTGGCTCCATATAAGGAAGAGGGAAGCACGGAAGGAGCCTCGTGGCAGGATCTGTTCCTATGTCCGGGCAGCAAGGCGTGCCTGATCGGGGGACAGAATGGAGGCTTTCCGGACTTCGGCCATCACGTCAAGCTTGAAATGGGCGGGCTGTGGCTGCATCCCGTCAAGCTTCTCGACGGATTCTGGCTCGGCATCCGGGACCGGGAAGAAGATGGCGGAGCTTCGGGACCTGTCTGGCTGACGGAGGCCGGCATCTTCGTGAACCATCCCTTCCACAATGAACATCGGTATACGATGAGCAGGCTCGGTCTGGAAATCGTCCGCAGGCAGTTTTGTCCTGACGGCGAGCAAGGGATTCTCGTTTCATTCGCCATTCGAAATCTTCTCGATCGTCCGCGCGATCTGGATGTCCATTTCCTGGTTCGGACCGACCTGAGTCCGGTCTGGTTCTCGGAAGGAATGGAGTGGCGGGAAGGGTTCGATCAAGGCCGATTCCATCCGGATCGCGGCGTCTTTACTGCAAGGGATGAGCATCAGCCTTGGCATGTCGCTGCCGGCTCGGCGCTTCCTGCCTCGAATTGCGACATCGACCGGGAGCTGTTCGGACCGCATTGGACTGCGGGCAAGGGCGTCGGCGGCGAGCTGACATACGCCGGCGAGCACCTTCCCGCGGGAGGCGAGATCGAGATGCGGTTCGCCGTTGCCGGCTCGCTGCACAGCGAGCTCGACGCGCTGGCAAGCCTCGAGAAGCTGCTCGGCTCGGCCGAAGAGCTGTGGGCGGCCAAGGTGCTGCGGTATGAAAGCCTGTTATCCGCCTCCGAGCTGGATATCCCCGACAAGCATTTGCAGAAAACATTTCATTGGGTGAAATTCCATCAGGACTGGCTGCTTCGGGATGTTCCGGGTGTCGGCAGAGGACTCGGGGCGGGCCAGCCGGAGTATCCCTGGTGGTTCGGCTGCGACAGCAGCTATGCGATTCCCGGGCTGCTGGCAACGGGAGGCATGCAGACGGCTCTGGATACGGTGCGTCTGCTGCACCGGGCTTCGGAGCAGGCGAACGGGAACGGCCGCATCATCCACGAGATGTCGACGAACGGGCTTGCCGCCCATCCCGGCAATACGCAGGAGACGGCCCATTTCATCTCTTGCCTGTGGGAGGTGCTGAAATGGACGGGAGATGCCGCGCTCCTTGACGAGCTCTATCCTTCGGTGCTGAAGGGACTGGACTGGCTGCTCGGGGAAATGGACCCCGACGGCGACCTGCTGCCGGAAGGCTACGGCATCATTGAGATCGAGGGCTTGAACGTCGAGCTGATCGATACAGCCGTCTATACGTGGTCCGCGCTCAACGCCGCATCGGAGATGGCGGCCTTGCTGGGAGACGAGAGCGGCCGCAGCCGCTGGGCGGAGCTTGCCGTCCGGGTCGGAGAGGCCGTCAACCGGGGCATGTGGCTGGAAGAGGAAGGCCTCTATGCGGACGCCATGGCTCCGGTGGGCAAGGTCCGGGACAGGATCGATCTCTACATCGAGAGGGCCAGGCAATTCGGAGCCGATAACGCCGTGCGCGATCTCCTGGCGATGAAGGCCGACATGGAAGGGCTGCATCCCGAGCTCGAGAAGCCGTGGCTGTTCAAAAACTGGGTCATCAACACGCCGATGGAAGCGGGGCTCGCTCCGCGGCAGCAGGCGATCCGCGCCCTGGACCGGATGGCAAGCGAGGAGTTCACGGGCCGCTGGGGAACGTATTTGTCCGGCATGTACCGCGATCAGATGATGACGATATCGACCGGCGTTCAAGCCGTGGCGGAGGCGCGTTACGGCCGGATGGACGAGTCGCTCCGCTATGCGCGGATGATCGCCTCCACCTTCAACCGGAGGCTGCCGGGCTCCATGTCGGAGATGTCTCCGGACTATGGCTGCTTCGTGCAGGCATGGACCAATTACGGCATCGTGTGGCCGCTTGCGGCGTACATGTTCGGCATCGGTCCGGAAGCGTACCGCAAGCATCTGACGCTGCAGCCCCGCTTGCCGGAGGAATGGAAGGAAGCCGCCATTTCCAACGTCGGATTCGGCTTGGGCGAGCACGCGGCGGAGCTGCAGCAGTATGAGATCCGGCTCACGGCAGCTGAGGATGTGTACCGCTGGAAGCTGCAGGGCGAAGGCTGGACCGTTAGGCTGCGCTTGCCGGGAGAAGCGCTGGGGGCGGCAGCCGTGCTGCTGGACGGACTCCGGGTCAGGCTGGAAGCCGACGGCGAGGGATGTTATGCGGACGTCGAGGGCGAAGGGGAGCACGAGGTCCGGGTCGTCAAGCTGGCGGCGGCCGGCTCCTGAATGAATAGAAGCCTGCATCCTAGATGCAGGCTTTTTTGCGGCAGCATTGCCGAGGCTTGCTTGCCGTAAGCAGGCTGCTTGCATGTCGTATGCAGATCGCTAGTTAGTTGCTGGCCGCTGCGCCGTCAACGTCAACAGACGGTCACCCGGCTTTCGAGTCCGTTCCGTTCTCTTCCGTTCGATGAGGATCTTCTTCCGAATGGGGAGGGAGCTGCCGGTACAGGACGAGAGCCAGGATAAAATTGATTAGACCGAGGCTTCCGGTTGTGCCAAGTCTTATCCATGCGTACGCGGACATTATCGGAGGCCCGTTCCCGATCGGCCCCGTTTTGGGCACGTTCAGAGCCCACCAGATGTCGATCAGAATGAACAGGAAGAAGACGACAAGAATCAGGCTGAAGACGAGATAGCCGGTCACGAAGAAACGGTTGTTCCTCATCCACCGCTTCTTTTCGCTTCATTAAAAGCGTCCGAGCCGCCCCTGGGGATGCTGAGCGTGTGCCAGTCTCCGGAACGGTACGCCTTGGCGGCATACACGATCTGCCCGACATGATGGCTGAAGTGGGCGACCTGGCGCTGGATCGCTTCGACGACGGTATGCCGCTCGCCGCGGATGAGGACGGTGCCGAGCAGATCTTCCGGCTGCAGGGAATCGAAGGCCGTCCGGAGAGCGGCCCATCCCTCCTCCCAGCCGGAGAGGACAGCCTGCCTGTCCGTCCCGGGCGGAAGCTCGAATTCCCCGTCGCGGTTGCGGTCCGGCTTTTCCCCGTCGGCCGTCAGAAAGTCGGTCCATCTGGACTTCAAGTTCCCGGACAGATGGCGGACGATGACGGCGATGCTGTTGGATTCCGGCGAGGGCGTCCAGAACAGGCCCCCGTCGTCGATTTGGCCGAGCGAGCGGTCCGCCAGCTTCTTCTGGCTTTCGAAGGTCGCGAGGCAGCTTTGCAGCAGATGGCTTCCGAGCTGTTGAGAAGACATGTCGTTTTCCTCCTTAGACTTGTACTCCCCCTATCATACTCTTTGCTGGAAATATCCGGCAAACCGATTTTGCGATCGGCAGGCCAAGCTATTTTTATCGGGAGACGGCAGATAGGCAGGCGGATTTTTTTCTTGAGCATTAATTCTATTTGATGTATATTTATTCATATTGTAAAAAAGGCCGAGAGGAGGACCATGGATGCTGGTAAAGGAAGCGTTGTGCCGCAAAGCAAGCCCCCAGGACGTGGATACGCTGTATGAGCTGATCAAAAATTATGCAGAGAAGGGGATCATGCTTCCGAGGTCCAGGGAAGTGCTCCTCCGGCAGATCGATACGTTCGTCATTGCCGAGCTCGATGGAGATGTCGTCGGCTGCGGCTCTCTTACGCGGCTGGGGCAGGACCTGGTCGAGATCCGCTCGCTCGGGATTACGGAAGGATACAAGGGATACGGCATCGGCAGCAAAATCGTCGATCTGCTGATCAAGAATGCCCAGGAGCAGGGCATACCGAAGATCATGGCGCTGACCTATGAAGTCCGCTTCTTCGAGCGCAATGGATTTGCCGTCGTGAACAAGGATATTTTTCCGGAGAAAGTATGGACCGATTGCATCCATTGCCCCAAGCAGCATGCCTGCGACGAGATCGCGGTTTTGCGAAATATTTGATCAGCCGGCTTCCGGCAGGAACTGAAGGGGCCGATCGCGAAGCAGAAGAAGAAGCCGCCCGGGGGACGGGCGCTTTTTCTTTCGGGCAGGCTGCCCGCCTGAATCGGCCGGGTTTATAGAAGGAAGATGAGTTTTCGGGTGAAAAGCCGGCCTGACATGAAAGCGATTTCTTCAACATATGCTTATCCTAAAGGAGATGCTGCCAAATGTCGTATTTATCCGTCAGCACATGGAGCCTGCATCGGCTTCTCGGTCCTCTTCGCTGGACGATATGGGACGAGGAGGACGGCGTCCACAGGACGGCGCTGGAGCCGCAGCCGGAAGAGCTGTCCTTGCTGGAGCTGCCCGCTGCAGCGGCAGCGAAAGGCTTTCAGGCGCTCGAGGTATGCCACTTCCACTTTCCTTCCCGGGAGCCGGACGATCTCATGAAGCTCAGAGCCGCATTTCGGAATGCAGGAATCGCATTCGATACGCTGTTGCTGGACTACGGGGATCTGACTTCGCCGGATCCACGCAGAGTCGAGGCGGACGAGCGGTATATCTCGTCCTGGATCGATGCTGCCGCCCTTGCCGGAGCGAAGAAGGTGCGGGTCATTGCAGGAGAAGCGATGCCGACCGATGAGGGGGCTCTAGCCCGCTCCGCTGCGAGCCTGGACAGACTGTCGGCCTATGCGCACGAATGCGGGGTGCGCATCGTGACGGAGAATTTCAAGCCTCTGACCTCCACAGGTCCCAGCTGCCTCAAGCTGCTCGGGCGGACGGAGAAGCCGCTGGCGATGATAACGGATTTCGGCAATTTCAAGGGCGCGGCCAAATACGAAGAGCTGGCGATGATTTTGCCGAGAAGCTTGTCCGTGCACGCCAAGGCCGAGTTCGACGAGCACGGCATCCCGGACGAGCAGGAGCTTCGCCTTTGTTTGGAAGCTGTCCGCCATTCGGGTTACGACGGCTCCTACGTCATCATCTATGACGGTCCCGGGGACATGTGGGCCGGAATCGAGAGGGTGCGCCGAATCGTGGAGCCCTATGCGGCCGGCTGAAGCCTTGCAGATACCAAATCACTTGACAATCGTCGAGTAGGTTTGGTATTTTTGTATTAAATGTTAGCACTCATCAAGGTGGAGTGCTAACGGCGAACCGGCAAGCCGGCCGAAAATGGATACGCACGGGAGGAGAACGCGGATGTTAACCGAACGACAGCAGCTTATTCTTGGCGCCATCATCAATGACTATATCCGGTCTGCCGAGCCTGTAGGTTCCCGCAGCATCTCCAAGCGGGGAGACGTAGGGTTCAGCCCTGCGACCATCCGCAACGAGATGGCGGATCTGGAGGAGCTCGGCTTCCTGGAGCAGCCCCATACATCGGCCGGACGCATCCCTTCCATTCAGGGATACCGGTATTACGTCGACCATTTAATGAAGCATGACAGCGTCACGGACAACGAGCTCAAGACCATGCGGTCGTTTTTTGCGAGCCGGATGATCGAGATGGAGCAAGTCGTCCAGCATGCCGCGATGATTATCTCGAACCTGACCAATTACACCTCGATCGTGCTCGGACCCGATTCGGTCAATCAGGCGCTCAAGCATTTCCAGCTTGTTCCCCTTGGCGGAGACAAGGCGGTCGCGATCGTCGTCACGGATACCGGCCATGTCGAGAACCGCACGGTGACGATTCCGGCCGATCTGGACATGAGCGACATGGAGAAGGCGGTCCGTTTTCTCAACGAGAGGCTGAGCGGAGTTCCGCTGCTGCGGCTCAAGTCGCGGCTGTTCTCGGAAGCCGGGGAAGAAATGGGTCGTTACGCCGAGCAGATCGAAGGGCTTCTGGGCATACTTGAACAGGCGCTGCGGCCGGAGCAGGACGGCAGGCTGTTCGTCTCCGGCACGACCAACATCTTAACGCAGCCGGAGTTCAAGGATGTCGACAAGGTCAAGACTCTGTTCGATCTGCTCGACGAGACGCCGACGATGCTGAAGCTGTTCTCGTCCATGCCGGAAGGCATCCAGGTGCGGATCGGAACCGAGAACGACCATGAGGCGATAGCGAGCTGCAGCCTGATTACGGCGACTTATGCTCTCGACGGACATTCGCTCGGCACGATCGGCATTCTCGGCCCTACCCGGATGGACTACGGCAAGGTCATCAGCCTTTTGGGAGCGCTCAGCAGCAACATGCATTTGATGATCGGGCGCGGAGGGCAGCGCTGAAGCGGAGACATTGGATCCCGCACCGCCATGGTGCAGGATGACCGGGCTAGATCCCGGTACATAAGCCGCTAGCGGCGATTATTGCAGGAGGTGAGTATGCTTGGAATCCAAGAAGAATACGCTAGATGAACAGGAACAGCATCACGAAGGGGATAGGATGGACCCGGATCAGCAGACGGCCGAGCAGGCATCGGCTGCCGCGGCAGGCGAGCCGGCTCCGGCAGAGGGCGGGGCGGAAGCCGAAGCTCCCGCAGCAGATCCGCGCTACGACGAGTTGTCAAAGCAGGCGGAGGAGCACCAGCAGCGCTATCTGCGCGCACAGGCGGACTTCGACAATTTCCGCCGCCGCACGCAGAAGGAGAAGGAAGAGCTTGCCCAGTACGCCTCCTCGAAGCTTCTGACCCAGCTTTTGCCGGTCGTCGACAACTTCGAGCGCGCGCTAGCGGCGGCAGCCGGCAGCGGCGATTCCGATTCGCTTGCCAAGGGCGTGGACATGATTTTCCGCCAGCTGCAAGGCGTTCTTGAACAGGAAGGCCTCAAAGCGATGGAAGCGGTCGGAAGCCCGTTCAACCCCGAGTTCCATCAGGCGATCATGCAGGTGGAGTCGGAAGACCATGAGGAAGGCATCGTCGTGGAGGAAGTCCAGAAGGGCTATATCCTCAAGGACAAGGTGCTTCGCCCTGCGATGGTCAAGGTCAGCGGTTAAGCGGTCGTCCCGGCGCATTAAGCTGCCTTTAAGATACAGAGGTTATACTTCATTTATAAAATGTGGATGAAAACGAAGGAGGATATACTCATGAGCAAAGTAATCGGCATCGACCTTGGAACAACGAACTCCTGCGTAGCGGTAATGGAAGGCGGCGAAGCCGTCGTCATTCCGAATCCGGAAGGCAACCGCACGACCCCATCGGTCGTCGGCTTCAAGAAGGACGGCGAGCGCATCGTCGGCGAAACGGCCAAGCGCCAAGCGATCACGAATCCGGACCGCACGATCATGTCGATCAAGCGCCATATGGGCACAAACCACAAGGAAACGGTAGACGGCAAAGACTTCACGCCGCAAGAAATCTCTGCGATCATTCTGCAGAAGCTGAAATCCGATGCGGAAGCCTACCTGGGCCAAGCCGTGACGCAAGCGGTCATTACCGTACCGGCCTACTTCAACGATTCCCAGCGCCAGGCGACCAAGGACGCAGGCAAAATCGCCGGCCTCGAAGTGCTCCGCATCGTCAACGAGCCGACGGCCGCAGCACTTGCTTACGGCCTCGAGAAAACGGAAGATCAAACGATTCTCGTCTATGACCTTGGCGGCGGCACGTTCGACGTCTCCATCCTCGAGCTCGGCGACGGCTTCTTCGAAGTCAAAGCGACAAGCGGCGACAACCACCTCGGCGGCGACGACTTCGACCAAGTCATCATCGACCATATCGTATCCGAGTTCAAGAAAGAGCATGGAACGGATCTGTCCAAGGACAAGGCTGCCGTCCAGCGCCTGAAGGATGCGGCCGAGAAAGCGAAGAAAGAGCTGTCCGGCGTCCTGACGACGACGATCAGCCTGCCGTTCATCACGATGGTAGACGGCGTTCCCCAGCACTTGGAGATGAACCTTACCCGCGCCAAATTCGAAGAGATCGCAGCTCCGCTCGTCGAGCGCACTCTCGGACCTACGCGTCAAGCTCTGAGCGACTCCGGCCTGTCCGCGAGCGAGATCAGCAAGGTCGTCCTTGTCGGCGGCTCCACTCGCATTCCTGCCGTGCAGGAAGCGATCAAGAAGCTGATCGGCAAAGAGCCGCATAAAGGCGTCAACCCGGATGAAGTCGTCGCTCTCGGCGCTGCCGTTCAAGCGGGCGTCCTGACCGGCGACGTCAAGGATGTCGTGCTGCTCGACGTCACTCCGCTCTCCCTCGGCATCGAGACGGCCGGCGGCGTGTTCACCAAAATGATCGACCGCAACACGACGATCCCAACGAGCAAATCCCAAGTGTACTCCACCTATGCGGACAACCAAACAAGCGTAGAAATCCACGTCCTGCAAGGCGAGCGCTCCATGGCTTCGGGCAACAAGACGCTTGGACGCTTCATGCTGGGAGACATTCCGCCGGCTCCGCGCGGAATTCCGCAGATCGAAGTCACCTTCGACATCGACGCCAACGGCATCGTGAACGTCAGCGCCTTGGATAAAGGCACGGGCAAGAGCCAGAAGATTACGATCACATCCTCGAGCGGCCTCAGCGACGAGGAAGTCGAGCGCATGATGAAGGACGCCGAGCTGAACGCCGAGGAAGACCGCAAGCGCAAAGAGCTCGTCGAAGCGAAAAACAATGCCGACCAGCTGATCTACTCCGTCGACAAGACGGTGAAGGATCTGGGCGACAAAGTCGATGCGGGCGAGATCGAAAAAGCGAACAAAGCGAAGGAAGCTCTGCAGGCGGCAATCGGCGGCGAAGATCTGGAAGTCATCCAGAAGGCGACCGAGGAGCTGACGGAAATCGTGCAGCAGCTGTCCGTTAAGCTTTATGAGCAAGCGGCTCAAGCCGAGCAGGGCGCTCCTGGCGCAGACGCGGGCGGAGCTTCCGCCGGCGGCAAGGACAACGTCGTGGACGCCGACTACGAAGTCGTCGACGACAAGAAGTAAGCGGGTTGCTTCTTCGACGCGAATGGACAGGGATGGACTTGAAGGAGCCGTTCGCGTTACCATAGCAATAGCCATCCATCAAGCGGCTCCGCCTTTTTCCAAGCAGCGCCCTGCGGCCATCCGGCCCGGGGCACCGGGAGGGAGAGGGCGGCAAGCCGTTTGTTGCGTGTTTGAGCAAGGGTGAAAGTAAGAGTTTAGATGCGGATATGCGGGAGTGGTCTGTTCGGGTCTGGAAAACGTCAGTGGTCGCCTTTGAAGACAAATTTCAACCCTTTTAAGGGGTTGTGAAAAAAGAAAGTTGTCTTCAACAGCGATGGGAAGATCGAACAGTTCCTACAGCATGCTTGAGCATATCGATAAAATCTCATGGGGGTGAGAGAGGTTGGCGGACAAACGCGATTATTACGAGGTGCTTGGAGTCGATAAAGGCGCCTCGGGCGAAGACATCAAGAAGGCTTACCGCAAGATGGCCAGGCAGTACCATCCCGACGTGAACAAGGAAGCGGATGCGGAAAGCAAGTTCAAGGAAGTGAAGGAAGCCTACGACACGCTGAGCGACGATCAGAAGCGTTCGGTGTATGATCAGTACGGCCACGTCGACCCGAATCAGTTCGGAGGAGGCGGCTTCTCCGGACAGGACTTCGGAGGCGGCTTCGGCGACATCTTCGACATGTTCTTCGGCGGCGGAGGCGGCCGGCGCGATCCTAACGCGCCGCAGCGGGGCAACGACCTGCAGTATACGATGACGATCGAGTTCAAGGAAGCGGTGTTCGGCAAGGAAACCGAGATCACCATTCCGCGGACCGAAAATTGCGATACATGCCACGGCTCCGGCGCCAAGCCGGGAACGAAGCCGGAAACCTGCTCGGTCTGCCGCGGCAGCGGTCAGCAGGAGGTCGTGCAGAACACGCCTTTCGGCCGCATGGTCAACCGCCGCGCCTGCACGAACTGCAGCGGCACCGGCAAAATCATCAAAGAAAAATGCGGCACCTGCCATGGCGCCGGCAAAGTCAAAAAACAGCGTAAAATCACGGTCAAGATTCCGGCGGGCGTGGACGAAGGCGCTCAAATCCGCCTGACCGGCGAGGGCGAAGGCGGAACGAAAGGCGGCCCGAACGGCGATCTGTACATCGTGCTGCGCGTCAAGCCGCATGAATTCTTCGACCGCGAGAACGACGACATCTACTGCGAGATCCCGCTCACGTTCGCGCAGGCGGCGCTCGGCGACGAGATCGAGATTCCGACGCTGACCGAGAAGGTCAAGCTGAAGATTCCGGCCGGCACCCAGACGGGCACGTATTTCCGCCTGAAGGGCAAAGGCGTGCCGAAGCTGCGCGGCTACGGCAACGGCGACCAGCATGTCAAGGTGACGGTCGTGACGCCGACCGCCCTCAGCGACGAGCAGAAGGATCTGCTTCGCCAGCTCGGCGGCTTAGGCGGCTCCTCGGCTCCTGGCCAGGAGCAGGAGCATCACGAAAGCATTTTCGACCGGATGAAAAAGGCTTTCCGGGGCGACTAGTTCTGCAAGGCAAGGCAAGGCAATAAGGTGCGTTCTTCTCCTTGAAGAGCGCACTTTTTGTCTTTTGAATCAGCAATTATGATGGGTATCATGCTGACACATAAATTCTATCGCCGCAATAAAAGGTGAACGCGCTTGAGAAAGCACGACCAGCTTTGCATGTATGAAAGCGCTTGACACGATCCCATCCTGCGCTTATGATTAACCCGTGGTCAATTGGATGATCCAATTACGGCAACGTGCGAGATAGAGAGGAAAGACTTATTTATGACGATTAAGAAAATCAAATATCATCGGGTCTACGAGGATGTCATCGAGCAGCTGAAAACCCTTATTCTCGAAGGCAACCTCGCCCCAGGAGACTTCCTGCCGACGGAGAGGGAGCTGGCCCAGTCGTTCGGCATCAGCCGCGGCACGCTGCGGGAGGCGTTCCGCATCCTGGAGCGCGAAGGGCTGATCGAGGCCAGGCCCGGCGGCGGCCGCTTCCTGAGCAAGTCGCTTGAAGTCGCCGAGGACCGCAGCCGCATCCTCGACAATATCGAGCGGGCGACGATCATTGAACTGCTGGAGGCCCGCGAGCTGTTCGAGACCGGCATCGTGGAGCTCGCCGCCAAGCGGGCGACCGAGGAGGATATCGCGGAGATCGAAGACGCTTTCGAGGCTTGGGGAAGGATCGATCTCGACGGGGACCGCTCCAAGCCGGATCAGGCTTTCCACCTGTCGATCGCCAAGGCGACCCATAATGTCGTGCTCGTCAACATGATCGAGCTGCAGATGGATATGCTGCAGCGCACGCTGAGCAAGACGGCGGTCATTCCCGGCCGCAAGAGCGAGGTCTACGAGGAGCATCTGCTCATTCTGCAGGCGATCAAGGAACGGGATCCCGTCAAGGCGAGGCTTGCCTTGCTCAACCATTTGAGCCATGTGAAGGACAATATTCAACGAAACGCGGTTCAAGCCTAAGGGGAGATCCCCTTTTTCTTCACCCCAAATTGGGTGATCCAATTATCCAGCTGTCCAATCATCCAAATGTTTCCAGAACGATCTACTACGACTTGAAAAGGAGGGAGACCGAGATGAGCACAGACATTCGAATCTTATCGCCCTGCGGCATGCTGGGATACGGATTTCCGGAGAAATCCTTCATGAACGGAATGAGCCAGGAGCCGCACGGCATCGTCGTGGATGCCGGCTCGACCGATGGAGGACCGCACAAGCTGGGCGCCGGCGTCTCCATCGTCAGCAAGAGGGCGGTGAAGAAGGACCTCGGCATCATGATTCCAGCCGGACTATCCAGCGGAATACCGATCATCATCGGCTCGGCCGGGGGCTCCGGAGCGAGAACGCATGTGAACTGGACGCTGGAGATCATCGACGAGCTCCTGGAGGAAATGAACCTGCAGGCCAGCATTACCGTCATCTGGGCAGACTTCTCTCAGCAGGATATCCGGCAGGCCAGAGAGGAAGGGCGGATCGTCTCCCTGAGTCCGAACATTCCGCCGCTCACGGAAGAGGCCATCGCGGCTACGAACAGCATCGTGGCCCAGATGGGACACGAGCCGATCGTCGAAGCGCTGCGAGGCGGGGCGGATATCATCGTCTGCGGCAGAGCCTACGATCCATCGCCGTTCGCGGCTATCGGCATCTATCATGGCAAGGATCCGGGCCTGTCCTACCATCTGGGCAAGATTTTGGAATGCGGCGCGCTGTGCGCCGAGCCGGGCACGACCAAGGACAGCATTCTCGGGACGATCGGCGACGGCTATTTCACCGTCCAATCGCTCAATCCGGACCGGACCTGCAGCGAGACAAGCGTGGCGGCCCATACGTTCTACGAGAAGGAGCATCCCTACATCCTGCATGGACCGGGCTTCACGCTGGACCTGGAGTTATGCCGCTTCGAGGAAAGCAGTCCTGGCGTCGTGCGCGTCAGCGGCAGCCGGTATCTACCGGCAGAGACGTATAGAATCAAGCTCGAAGGCGCGAGGCAGACCGCTTACCGGACCTTCGTCGTGGCGGGCATCCGCGACCCGATCCTGCTGGGCAAGCTGGAGGCGGTCCAGGAGCTGGTCCGCAGCCAGGCGAAGGACTACTATCGGGACATCCCGGAGTCGGATTACGAGATCCGCTTCTACAACTACGGGATGAACGGCGTGCTGGGCAGCCAGGAGCCGGAGGCGTTCCGGGGACATGAGGTCGGCGTCATGTTCGAGGTTGTCGCCCGCACGCAGGAGCTGGCCAGCAGCATCTGCGCGACCGTCCGCTCGACCTTCCTGCATTACGGCTATGAGGGACGCAAGTCGACCGCCGGCAATCTGGCCTTTCCGTTCGCTCCCAGCGATATCGAGTTCGGGCCGGTATATGCGTTTTCCGTGTACCACCTGATGGAATCGAGACCGGATGTCTTCACGATCGAGCAGCGATAAGGAGGAAGCAAGCCATGACCAAGCTCGGCGATATGGCCAAGGTGCTGCGAAGCAAAAACTCCGGCCCCTTTGAACTTACTCTGGATGTGCTCTTCGACTCCAGGGAAATGTATGAACACGTCAAGAACTCCGGTTCCGTCACAAGAGAAGCCGTCAGCAAGGCTTATGGAATGACGGAGGAACGGATTCATCACTTTGTCTTTTTCGACCAGGCACTCGGCTTCAAGGTGACGATGTCGCGGGATATCTCCTCCGGCAGCGCCGGAGACCGGGATGTGTACGGAGCCCAGCAGCATGCCCCGCTCATGCAGCTGGAAATCCATTGTCCCCGGGAGGTGTAGGCTATGAACGTCATGAAGCGGCTGCGGCAGGACTGGGTTCTTTACGCCATGCTGTTCCTGCCCCTGCTCTACTTCTTCATCTTCCATCTCATCCCGCTGTACGGCATGAAGCTCGCCTTCCAGGATTACCGCATCATCGGCGACCCTGTCTGGGTCGGATGGAAGCATTTCAAGACGCTGTTCAGCTCGCCGGCATTCGCCAGCGTGCTCCAGAACACCATCATCATCAGCTTGATGAAGATCATCTTCGTCTTTCCGATTCCGATCGCGCTGTCTCTCTTCATCAATGAAGTGCGCAGCTCCAAGTACCGCAAATACGTGCAGTCCGTGCTTTACCTGCCGCATTTCCTGTCCTGGGTCGTCATCGCGGGCATCTGGATCAGCCTTCTGAATCCGGCGACCGGCGGCGTCAACCAGATCGCGAGCTTCTTCCAGCTGCCGTCGGTCGATTATATGACGAGCAAGGAGCATATCCGCTGGGTGCTCGTCTTCTCGGAGATTTGGCGCAGCGCGGGATGGGATTCCATCATCTATCTGGCTGCGATCATGAAAATCAGCCCGGGGCTGTACGAAGCGGCCAAGATCGACGGCGCGACCCGGCTGCAGCAGATGCGCTTCATTACGATGCCCCATCTCTACAGCACTGTTGTAACCGTCTTCATTCTCAATCTGGGCTTCTTCATGAATGCCGGCTTCGATCAGGTGTTCAACTTCATGAATGCATCGGTCATCAGCGTCGTGGACATTCTGGACACGTATGTGTACCGGATCGGCATCGGCAACGGCCAGTTCGCCTATGCGACAGCGGCAAGCCTGTTCAAGGGCGTCATCGGCATCGTCCTCATCCTAGGCACGCATTTCATCTCGAAGCGCATCTCAGGCAAAGGCGTCTGGTAGGGGGGATAACAGTGAGAAGACTGGAAGTTTCGAAACTCGTCATTTATTTGCTGTTGTTCGCCTTCACGCTCATGGTGCTCGTGCCTCTGCTCAATCTGCTTGCCCTTTCCTTCACGGAGCCGGGCAAGGCGCATCTGATGGGCGGTCTGGACATCATCCCGAAAGGCTTCTCCACGCTCAACTATGAGCTTCTGTTCGCCAATCCGCTCATTACAGGCAGCATCCTCAATTCGGTCTGGATTACCGTTGCGGGTACGGCGCTGAACCTGGCGCTCACCTCGATGGCCGCCTACGTGCTCGCCCGCAATGAATTCGCAGGCAAGAAATTCGTCCTTTTCTTCCTGATTGTCATCATGGTATTCGAGCCGGGCATGATACCCGAATATTTGCTCATCAAGGATATCGGCCTGATGAATACGCTGACCTCGCTGATTCTGTACAAGGCGGTCAATGTGTATTATCTCTTCATCCTGATGCGGTTTTTCCAGGACATTCCGGAGGAAATTCTGGAGGCCTCCCGCATCGACGGAGCCGGCCACTTCCGCATGTACAGCCGGATCATGATGCCGCTCTCCAAGCCGGGGCTGGCTACGCTCGGACTGTTCTACGGCGTGTACCACTGGAACGAGTATTTCCGGGCCACGCTGTACATCTCGGAGCCGGCGAAGTGGCCGCTGCAGGTCGTGCTGAGGCAGTTCGTCGTCCGCAAGGACAACACGTCGCTCATCGGCAGCCAGAATATGTTCGACAGCTCCATCCATTTCGACTTCGCGGCGCTGCAGGCCGGAACGATCATCATCGCCATCGTGCCGCTGCTCGTGCTCTACCCGTTCATCCTGAAGTATTACGCCAAGGGCGCTCTGGAAGGGGGAGTCAAGGATTAAGCCGGAGCGTTCCGGCCGCAAGGGCAGCTCAAGCGAGGCAGGTTATCATCTATAAGGGGAGATAAAAAACATGAAAAAATGGAATTCAATCGCGATCGCGGCTGCGATGGCCGTCGTCATGACCGCCTGCTCGTCCAACTCGGGCACTCCGGCCGCCAACCAGGGAAATACCGGCTCGGCACAGCCTGAAGGCAGCGGTCAGCCGGTTACGCTCAAAATCGTCTACAAGGACGAGGGCACGGCGAACGCCGCTTCGGTCCGGTTTTTCGGAGAGCTGGAGAAAGCGCTTGCCAAGGATGAGGGCCTGAACGTCAAGTTCGAGCTGGTCGACCTTGCGCAGGGCAGCTACGCCGAGAACCTGAACCTGCTGCTGCTCGGCGGCACGATTCCGGACATCATTTATTTCCAGGGCGGCGACCAGCAGATGGCCGAGCAGGGCCTTCTGGAGGACTTGACTCCTTATATCAATAAATCCAAGTACGTCAAAGACATCATGGAGCCTCATAACATCACCCGCATGACCAGCTATCCGTACCTGCTCTGGATCAAGCCGCTCGCTCCGAAGGCTCCGGTCGTCCGGGAAGATTGGTTCGAGGCGATGGACAGCTCCAAGGCGCTGACGGAAAACCCGACCGTGGACAACTATTACGCCTTCTTCAAGGAGCTGGTCGAGAAGAAGCCGGGCTCCGGCAAGCCGGCTTATGCGCTGACGGCGGCGGGCGACATCGCAGAGATCAATACGATCTTCAACTCGGCGTTCGGCCTCGACAAAACGTGGATCAAAAAGGATGACGGCACGTTCGAATACGCCAAAATCTCGGAAGGCGAAAAGGAAAAGCTGGCCTTCTACAACAAGCTGTACAAGGAAGGCCTGCTGGATCCGCAGTTCATCACGAAGCAGTGGGACACGAAGGAGGACGCCTTCTACAAGGGCGAAGCCGGCGTCATCACCGGCACGGCAGGCAAAATACTCGACCTGTACAACGGCCGCATGCAGGATCTCGGGGGAGCAGGCGCCAAGCTGGTCGTACTGCCTCCAGCCAAGGGCGTCGGCCAAGGCTTCGGAGCGACGGACGTCACGAAGGAATCCCGCGGGCTCGCGATCTCTTCCCAGTCGAAGAACAAGGATGCCGCGTTCCAGGTGTTCGATTACCTCGCCAGCCCCAAAGGGCAGATGCTTGACCGCCTCGGCTATGAAAACGAGGACTACAAGATCGTCGACGGCAAGATCGAGCTGAACGAGAACTATTACAACAATTGGTATGCCCGCTTTTGGGAGCCGGTGAACTTCAAGTCCGACATTCCGCTGAAGACGCCGCTGCTGGGCGAGCCGGGGGAAAAATCGCTGAAGATGGCTTCGGAGTACTACACCGAAGACAACAACTTCATCATTCCGGAGCAGTTCGTCGCCAACTGGGATGCGATGAACAATCTGTACAAGGAATACTCGACGGACTTCATTACCGGCAAGAAGGATCTGAGCCAGTTCGGCCAGTTCGTCGAAGCTTGGAACGCAGCCGGAGGAACCGAGATCACCAAATACGCGAACAAAACCATCAAGTAAGGAGCATGCATCGATGACGACATTCCGCAGTCGGGTAAGGGGCGTGGTGATCTCGACCGCGCTCGGGGATGCCATGGGAGCCCCAGTCGAGAAGCTGACTTATGACGAGATCAAATTGAAATACGGACGCGTAGAGTCCATCATGACGAGATGGCATAAGATGGATCTGCCCGAGGATGTCCGGCTAGGCCGGGTCAGAGGAGACGGCATCGTCACCGACGATACGCTGATGACCATCGCCCTGATCAACGTGTATCATGCCGAGGGCCGGCATCTGGATGCCTACGATATGGGGAACGAGTTCGTGAAGGAGATCGCCTTCCGCAAAACGTTCGTTCCGGAGCTGAACCGCGAGACCTATATCATGGAGCGGCTCTTCTATCCGGAAAAGCATATCTTCCTGCGCCATGTGCTGGCGAACTGCGAGCCGCGCGAAGGCGGCCTCGGCAATATGGTCAACTGCGGGGCGGCGATGTACATCGCCCCGATCGGGGTCGTCAACGCCGGCAACCCAAAGGCGGCCTACGACGAGGCGATCCTGTTCGCGACGGGGCATCAGAGCAGCTACGGCCTCGAGGCGGCAGGAGTGCTTGCCGCCTGCGTCGCCAAGGCGTTCGAGCCCGGAGCGACAGCGGATGCGATCGTGGAGACGGCGCTCTCCCTGGCGAAGGACGGCACGAAGGCGGCGATTGCCGAATTGACGGCCGCCGCCCGCGACCTGCGCTCCCGCAGGGACGACAGGGACGCGGTCATCGCCGTGCTGCACCGGATCATGGCGAAATACTCGCCGATGGGCGACGATGTCAGCCGCCATATCGACAAGGTCGGCATTCCAAGCAATCACTACACCCCCAACCGTCTCTGGTCGATCGAGGAGCTGCCGCTTGCGCTCGCCTTCATCGTCCTGAACGACGGGGACTACTACCGTTCCATTCTGGACGGCATCAACTCCGGACGGGATACGGATTCCATCGGGGTCATGGCCGGCGTCATTGTCGGCGCCATGCACGGCTCCGAGGTCATCTCGCCGGAGGATATCCGGCAGCTGGACGCCGTCAACCGTCTTGATCTGATGGACATCGCCGACCGGTTCAGCGCGACGGCATCGCGGATCATTCAGGACGATCTCTATGCCTGGGAAGCCAGGCGGGAGATGCTGGCGGGCATCCAGGGAGACGGGAAGGAGGAGAGGCCATGATGCCGAAAAACTACGTCGAGACGGTCTATGCGGGCTTCATCGGGATGAATGTCGGCATCAGGCTGGGAGCTCCGATCGAGCCTGTCGCCTGGACATACGAGCGCATTCGGGATGTATACGGGGATATCAGGAATTACGTGAAAAGCTACAACACCTTCGCTGCGGACGACGATGCCAATGGACCGGTCTTCTTCGTCCGGGCTTTGTACGACGATGCGGATGGACGCGAGCTCACGCCCGAGGATGTCGGCAAGGCTTGGCTGAACTATGCCCGGGAAGGCATCGGCATGTTCTGGTGGGGCGGCGAGGACATCAGCACGGAGCACCGCGCTTACCTCAACCTGCGCAAGGGCATTCCCGCCCCCCGCTCAGGCTCGATCGAGGTGAACGGCCTGGAAATGGCCGAGCAGATCGGCGGCCAGATCTTCATCGATTCCTGGGGACTGCTCTTTCCCGGCAATCCGGAGAAGGCGGCGGAATACGCGGAGAAGGCAGCCAGCGTCTCGCATGACGGCAACGGCCTGTATGGAGCCCGCTTCATGGCGGCTTGCATCGCCAAGGCGTTCGAGGCGTCCAGCGTGCAGGCGGTCATTGCCGAAGGGCTTCGCCATATTCCCGGGGACTCCACGTATGCCCGAGTCGTGAATGCCGTCCTGGACTTCCACGAGGGGCGTCCCGGCGATTGGCAGGCATGCCGCCAATACCTGGAGGATCATTGGGGCTACGACAAATACACGGGCGTATGCCATATCATTCCGAATGCCGGCGTCTGCGTGCTTGCCCTGCTATACGGCGAAGGAGATTTTGCGCGCACGGTGGAGATCGCCTCCATGTGCGGCTGGGATACGGACTGCAACGCCGGCAATGTCGGCACCATTCTCGGCGTTTACTCCGGACTGGCCGGCATCCCGGACCATTACCGGAAGCCGATCAACGATTTCATCGTCGCCTCCAGCGTGTCGGGCTATCTCAACCTGGTCGACTTTCCGACCTTCGCCAGAGAGCTGGCGCTGCTCGGCTATCGGGTCAACGGCGAGGAGGCTCCCCGGAGGCTGAAGGAAAGCTTCAAGCCGGGCGAGGTGTTCTTCGACTTCGATCTGCCGGGGTCGACGCATGGCTTCCGCACGAGCAACGGCTTCAAGACGCCGGTCGTCCGCCATTCCGCCTTGCGGAGCCGGGACGGCAGCCGCGGCTCGCTGGAGGTCGTCTTCGACCGCCTCGTAACCGGCGACAGCAGCAAAATCTACTGGAAGCCGTTCTACCGGCGGGCGGAATTCAACGACGAGAAGTACAAGCCGGTGTTCTCGCCGCTGGCCTGCGTCGGGCAGAGAGTCAGCGCGGCCATCTATGCCGACCAATGGGAAGGCGAGCCGATCGTCCTTACTCCCTATGTCCGGAATACGTTCACGCAAAAGGACATTCTCTTGGAGCCGATCAAGCCGGCGAACGGGCAATGGAGCGAGATTTCATTTGTCATTCCCGATACGGACGGCGCGCTGCTCGACGAGATCGGCTGGATTCTGGAAAGCCCGTCGCCGCTGGCGGAGCGCGCGATCGGAAGCTTGTTTCTAGGACGATTCCGTATTGAGGGACCCGTTTCGTACACGATTGATTTCGCCAAGCAGGCCAAGGAGTTCGGCTCCATCACGCCCTTCTCCCATCACCGGGGCAAGTGGGAGCTGGACGGCGGCGCGATGGTATGCAGGTCGGAGAGCGACGCCGCTTCGTTCTCGGGCAATTATTACGAGCGGGACATGGCCGTCGAGGCGACGGTCCAGCCGCTGGAGGGAACAAGCCATCTTCTGATCGCCCGGGCACAGGGCGTCATGCGGCACTATCTGGCCGGCTTCGACGGACCTGGGACGGTATCGTTCATCAAGCAGGATTTCGGGACGACGCGCCTCATTACGGCCAAGTACGACTGGAAGCCGGGCAAGGAATACCGCTTCAAGCTGACCGCCGAGGGAGATGCCTTCACGCTCGGGATCAATGGGGAGAACGTGCTGGAATGCCGGGATCCGTCCTTCGGTCACGGCATGTTCGGCTTCGGCTGCCTGGAGGGAGGAGTCAGCGGAATCAAGGATGTTGCGGTGCGGTCGCTTCCGGACGGAGAGAGGGCATGATGCCGGATCAGGAAGGCAAGCGCAGCATCCTCGTCGTCGGAAGCATCAACATGGACGTCGTCAGCAAGGTGGACCGCTTCCCGCAGCCGGGCGAAACGGTGTCCGGCCTCGGAACTTCGTTCTTTCCCGGAGGCAAGGGAGCCAACCAGGCGGCGGCCGCCGCCAAGGCCGGAGCGGCATGCTCCATGATCGGCGCCGTCGGCAGCGATCCCTTCGGCGACGCCTTGGTGCATTCGCTGGAGGACTCCGGCGTCGGCGTGCAGTCCGTCCTGACCAAGGAAGGGACGTCGGGTCTCGCCGTCATCACCGTGAGTGCAGACGGGGAAAATCATATCGTCCTGTCGGAAGGCGCCAACGGAATGCTGACAGCGGACGATGCCGCCGCCGAGACGGACTGGGGCGGAGTCTACGCGGTGCTGCTGCAAAATGAAATCCCATGGGAGACGAGCAAGGCGGTTATCCGGTCGGCAAGCGAGGCGGGTGTCCGCGTCTGGCTCAATCCCGCTCCGGCACGGGAAGTGCCGGCCGAGCTGCTGCCGCTGCTGGACACGCTTATCGTCAACGAGACGGAGGCTTCGGCAGTGAGCGGAATTCAGGTCGCACATATCGGGTCGGCTGAAGCTGCAGCCTCCGAACTGCTGTCCCGAGGCGCGGGAAGGGTCGTCGTCACGCTCGGAGAGCAGGGCTGCTTGTGCGCAGAGTCTTCCGGAGACCGTTGTGCCGTGCCTGCTTACAAGGTCGAGGCGGCCGATACGACCGCAGCGGGCGACACCTTCATCGGCGCATTCGCGGCTGCCTGCGCGCAAGGATCGGAATCCCGGGAGGCGCTCCGGTTCGCGGCGGCTGCCGCAGCGATTGCCGTTACGCGCCATGGAGCCCAGTCCTCGATTCCGTCCAAGGATGAGATCGAGGCGTTCATGGCAGGGGAACTGGCCGGAGAATAACAGGACTGCGATTTGCCTGCCGGAGTTTCCGGGCAGTCAGACACAGCCGGAGGATGTTCCTTCGGCTGATTGCTGTTCGGTCATTCCCGGGGAATGAGCCGGAAAAGCCGTCTCGACCTGCTTCCTTCGGAATTCCAGGTTTCAAGTCCGCACCCTCAGGAAGCTCCGTTTGAGCTTCGTCCTCCGCAGCTGCGCCAGGCCGATCCTGCCCTGCAAGGGAGACGAGCCTGCACCCGTCTCTGCGGCTCAGACGGTTTGACGATAATTCCGTGAATATCGCCAAGGCAAAGGCGCAACCTAGAAGAGGCCATTTCATACGAACGCCACGGGAGGAGGGGCAGCATCATGGAAATACAGGCAGCTTTTACGTCGCCGGAGGGAATCCGGGAAGCGCTCCGCAAGCTGGAGATGCTCCGCGCGGCGGAAATCCGCGAAGGCGAGGACGGCATCCTCACCGCCGTCGTGGACGACAGCCGGGCCGGCCAGGCGCTGGCGGTCATCTCCGGAGCCGGGGGCACGGTGGAGCAATAAGCGCCGCCCGGCAGGAGCTTGCAAGCTGTGACGCCGATGCGAAGCCGATGCATCTTCGGCACCGGTGCAAGGCTTGCGGCCGGATCGCGACTGCCGGGCCGCCAGCCTTCGAAAAAACAGCCCGGAAGCGGAAGGCTTCCGGGCTGTTTGGATTGCTTTTCGAGGCAAGGCGTGCCGCATTCTGTCGAATTTGAAGCTGCATGAGACTGCACGATCCCGCTATCCGTTCAAAAAGACCGGCAGCCGCCGCAGTCCGAACATCAGGTTGCTCTCGATCCTCTCCAGCGGCACGGAGCGGTCGCGGCTGAACCGGGGATAGCGCTCAAGCAAGGTTTCCAGGACGATGCGGGATTCCAGCCGGGCAAGCTGGGCTCCAAGGCAGTAGTGGATGCCGCTGCCGAGCCCGACATGGGCATTGGGCGAGCGGCGGATGTCGAAGCGCTCCGGCTCCGGAAATGCCTTCTCGTCATGGTTGGCCGAGGCGATATAGAGGAAGACGGGATCGCCGGCTTTCATGGCCATTCCCCCGAGCTCGGTATCCCGCTTCACCGACCGGAACATCATCTGCACCGGCGAGAAGTAGCGGAACACCTCCTCGATGGCGGAAGGAATGAGCGTGCGGTCGGCAATCAGCTCCTCGCGTACTTCGGGCAGGCTGTCGAGGCACAGGAAGATCGAGGCGATCAGGTTGGTCGTCGTCTCGTTGCCGGCGACGAGCAGCAGGATGCAGAAGCCGATCAGCTCGATCTCGCTCAGCTGCTCTCCGTCTACCTTGGCATGGACGAGATTGCTGATGAGATCGTCCCGCGGCTCGAGCCTCCGCTCGGCGGCGACAGCCGAGAAGTAAGGGCTCATCTCGCGCTGGCATTGGACGTAGCGCTCTTGGTTCGTTCCGACCAGATCCTCCGACCATTGCTTGAAGCGGCTGAGGTCGCCTCCGGGATGCCCAGCATGCGGGCGATGACGGAGATGGGCAGCGGGCTGGCCAGGTCTTCCAGGACATCGAAGACGGGCTTCGCTGCCGCCTTGTCGAGCAATTGTTCCGCGAGCTTGCGGATGGCGGGCTCCATCGATTCGATGACACGCGGAGTGAAGGCTTTGGACACGAGCATTCGAAGCTGGCGATGCTTCGGCGGATCCTGCCTGAGAATGCTGGAATCGATCGGGTCGTCCGGGTTGTGCTCTCCTTGGGAGGAGAAGCGCTCATAATCCGTAAAGGCGGTCTTGACCTCGTCGTAACCGAAAAGCCTCCAGCCGGTATAACCCTCCCCTTCGAATCGCTCCACGGGAGACCGGTGTCTCAGCTCTCTGAACCGGTCCAAAGGGATCAGCTGCGGTTCGTTCCATTCCACTCGATTCACCTCGCTAAGGATGCATGGTTGTCTGTCCGATGCTGCAAGACTGGATTCCGTCTTCGGGCAGCCGGCTTCGATTTCCATTTTAATCCTTATTCAGGCAGGTGGAAAGTCCAGCCTTTCCCCGATCGGAGGTTTTGTGCCGCCTATCGCATCTGTTGTAGAATAGACGGGATAGCAAGCGAGGGGGCTTATGCGAAGATGAAATATCATGAACTTACGATCTCGACCACCGAGGAAGCGGTGGAGATGATTTCCAACTTTTTGCATGAACAGGGCGCAGGCGGAGTTTCCATCGAAGAATCCGGCTCCTTGAACAGGCGGCGCGACGAGTCGTTCGGCCAATGGTACGAGCTGCCGCACAACGATATCGCCGAGGGAGACGCCGTCATCAAGGGCTACTTCAGCGAAGACGAGGACATGGACGCCCATGTGGCCGCCATCCGTCCCCGGATCGAGGAGCTGAAGGACTACGACATCAATCCCGGTACATACGAAATCGCCGTCGTCACGGTGGACGAGGACGACTGGGCGACGGCCTGGAAGCAGTATTTCAAGCCGATCCGGGTCACCGAAAGGCTGACGATCAAGCCGACCTGGGAGCCGTACGAGGGTTCCGGGGACGAGCGCATCATCGAGCTTGATCCCGGCATGGCATTCGGCACCGGCACCCATCCGACGACCTCCCTATGCCTGCGCGCGCTTGAATCGGCGATCCGCGAGGGGGACGAGGTCATCGACGTCGGCACCGGCTCCGGCATATTGGCCATCGGGGCCGTCCTGCTGGGCGCATCCAGCGTGCTGGCTGTCGATCTCGACCCGGTCGCTGTATCCAGCGCCAAGGAAAATGCCCGTCTGAACGGCATGGACGACGTCATCCAGGTGCTGCAAAGCGACCTGCTCGGCGTCATCAGCCGCAGTGCGGGAGAGGGCGCCGGCTGGAACGGCACCGCCAACGCGGCCGAGGACGAGGCCAGGGAGCAGCTGGCCGAAGCGATGGAGCAGGCCGGCCCGCTGCGGGTCGAGGCGCCTTGCGATCTGGTCGTCGCCAACATTCTCGCGGAGATCATCCTGCTGTTCATCGATGACGTCTACGAGGCGCTGAAGCCGGGCGGCATCTATATCGCTTCGGGCATCTACGAGAACAAGGAGCAGGCCGTCGAAGCCGGGCTTCTGGCATCCGGCTTCGAGATCGTCGACCGCGTCCGCGAGGACAAATGGATCGCCTTCGTGGCCGCCAAGCCAGAAGGGGAGCGGTAAGCCATGGAGGGGTTGGACAATCTTCTCGCTTACCCTGTCGCCGAGCTTCCCTTTGTCCTGCTTGTCCTGATCATCGCCTTTACTCTCCACGAGTTCGCCCATGCCTACTCGGCGTACAAATTCGGAGACGACACCGCCTACAAGCAGGGCCGGGTTACGCTCAATCCGGCTTCCCATATCGATTTTTTCGGCATGTTCCTGATCCTGATCGCGGGCTTCGGCTGGGCCAAGCCGGTGCCGGTCATGAGCTCCCGCTTCAAGCGGCCGCGGCTGATGAGCATCGTCGTCTCCCTTGTCGGACCGCTCAGCAACCTTCTGCTGATGGCGATCGGAGTGTTCATCGTGTCGGCTCTCAATTTCTCGGGCATTCTGAATGACACGCCTCTGCGCTACATCGATGCCCTGAACGTTTTCTTCAAATATTTCATCTATCTGAACGGCATGCTGTTCCTGTTCAACCTGATTCCGCTGCCTCCGCTGGACGGCTACCGGATTCTGTACGAGCTGCTGCCTCGCCGCTCTCGGATTCTGCTGGATCAGTATTCTCAGTGGGGAGTCCTGGTTTTCCTGCTGCTCGTGTTCATACCGGCGCTTAGCAATGCGACCATTCGTCCCTATCTGGCTCTGGTCGGCGATCTGCACTTGTTTTTCCTTCGCCTCTTCACGCCCTTGTTCTTTGGATAAATTCAAGTCCGCGCTTCCATGGCGCGGGCTTTTTTTATGCCGCCGTGCGGCCGGGATCCGTGGGGCCGAATAGATTTCCCGCCTCAAAACGTGTATGATGGAGGATGACTTTTAAAAACAGGAGTTTGGCCCACTATGCAGCGTTACTTTATAACGCCGGAGCAGTTCGGCGACAACGGCGTCACCTTAAGCGGCGAGGACGCCCATCATATCGCGAGAGTCATGCGGATGAAACCGGGAGACGAGATCATCGCCAGCGACGGCGCGCAGCGTGAAGCCCGCATCGTCCTGACGGATGTCGATCCGTCCCTAGTCAGAGGCGACATCGCCGAAAGGCTTCCGATGGACCGGGAGCCGCTCTGGCAGGTCACGGTCGCCCAAGGCCTTCCGAAGGGCGACAAGATGGAGCTTGTCATCCAGAAGGGAACGGAGATCGGAGCGGCCGGATTTCTGCCGTTCCAGTGCGAGCGGATGGTCGTCCAGTACGACGCCCGCAAGGAAGCCAAGCGGCTGGAGCGCTGGGGCAGGATCGCCAAGGAAGCGGCGGAGCAGGCCCATCGCAGCCGGCTGCCGGCCGTCCATGAGGTCCATGCCTGGAAAGAGCTGCTGGCGGCTTTTGCCGATTACGACCTCGTGCTGTTCTGCTATGAAGCGGAAGGACATGAGCCGGGCGGGCTGACCGGTCTTGCGGACCGCATCAGGCAAGCCCGCGAGGCGGGCAGGCTGACGGCGGACAAGGCGCACCGGCTGCTGCTGGTCGTCGGTCCCGAAGGCG
>NZ_CBRA020000090.1:0-12635 GCF_000469945.2 Paenibacillus sp. P22
CATCCGATAACGGACAACTACTAATAACCGTAGATGGAAGTGTTCACATGAGTGAGCGAATTTTTCCGTCCTATTTCTTGAGTTTAGGGTAAATAGGAACGAATAAGACGAATTTTCCGTCTTATTCCTTGAGTTTAAGGTAACTTTGCAGCTGGAATAAAAAGTGGACACTACTTTTAAGCAGATTTCCTAAAGGTGTCCGTTACCGATTGTCTACTTTCTTGACGTAGGTCCATCCGAATCGTTAAATGGCCGCTAGAACAGTTTTTTTCGAATTATCGGACATATGATCCATTATTCGCGCGTTCGACCTGCAATCAGGGTTAAATCGGGAAAAGCGGAACCAATGTCCGATAAATCTTTTTTCAGGTCATTCTGACTGAAATAGCGGAACCAATGTCCGATAAATCTGTATTTCTGCCCTTTTGGCCAAAATAGCGGAACCAATGTCCGGAACATCTTCCTTTAAAGCTCCGCGAGCTTGATATCGCCGATCCGCTCGACCGTGAAATCCGCCTCCGACAGATCCTGATTGCCGGAGTTGGGGTTGATGAAGCCGATCGCCCGCATGCCGGCAGCCTTGGCGGCCCTCACGCCGTTGCGCGAGTCTTCCAGCACGACGCAGTCGGCAGGCTGGATGCCTAGCACGGACGCCGCTTCCAGGTAGACGTCGGGAGCCGGCTTGCCCTGCGGGACTTCCTCGCCGCTGACGATGCAGCCGAAATAATCGGCCAGGCCGAATTTTCCCAGCACCGCTTCGATGAAGACGCGCGGGGAGGAAGAGGCCAGGCCGATTGCGACTCCATGGGATCTGAGCTCATCCAGCAGCTCCCGGATGCCTTCGATGGGCTCTATATCCAGCTTGTCCAGCTCCTGAAGCTTGTCCTTGAGCTGGTAGTCGATGATCTCCTCGGTCGAATGGGGGAAGCCGTACTGTTCCTTGATTGCCTTCCACATGGCGGGATTGGTCATGCCCACATAAGGCTCGAGCTCGGTCTGCGTAATCTCCGCGCCAAGATAGGCCATCACTCTGATGTCCACGTCGAAGTGAAGCGGCTCGCTGTCGATGATGACCCCGTCCATGTCGAACAAAAATGCTTTTATCATGCGGCTTCGCCTCCGGATAGGGATATATTTGATGCTGGAAATCAGGCCTGTCTTCCGCCGTTAGGCGGCTTCTCTGATTCTCATTTTGGCATTGCTTGGTGAGGTCTCTCTGATAGGCTTCATAGCTTCCATATAACGGGCCTTGGCGCCCGCTAAGCGACCGGAGTGCCGCAAGGCACATCGCTGTCGGGACGAAGCAGCACGACGTCGCCTTCCTCCGGACAGCCGCCCAGCACGAGCACCTCGGACCGGAAGCCGGCGATGCGCCGCGGCGGGAAGTTCACGACAGCGGTGACTTGCCGCCCGATCAGCTCCTCTGGAGCATAACGCTTTGTGATCTGCGCCGAGGACTGCTTGAGGCCGAGCTCCCCGAAATCAATGGTCAGCTTGATCGCCGGCTTGCGCGCCTCGGGAAAAGGTTCGGCCGTCCGGATCGTGCCGATGCGGATGTCCAATTTTAAAAAGTCCTCCAAACCAGCTTCCATTCCTTCGGCCTCCTTACAATCGATTGAATGCCAACAACTTTCCGCCGGGAAGCGTCGGCTGTGGGAATCGACGGCTCCTGGCGGCCTTTCAAGTCCGCGCTGCCGCCGCGGCTTCCATGGCTTCCCACTCTTCCCGCAGGATGCCCATCCGAATGGAGTCGTAATACTCGCCGTTCCAGTACCGGCATTTGCGCAGCCGTGCCTCCATCGTCATGCCGAGCTTTTCGCCGACACGGATCATCCGCTTGTTGCCGGACCAGGTCGTATAACCGACACGCACTAGCGGCATCGAAGAGAACATTTCCCTCATGAGCAGGCGGATGGCCTCGGTGCCGTAGCCTCCGCTCCAGTATTGCGGTTCATAGATGACAATGCCCATTTCCGACCACAAGGAAGGCTCATGCTCCCAGTAAAAGCCGGCTGTGCCGATGACCGATCCGGCCGTTTCGATGACCCACCGGTTCTGCGCGAAAGCGTCCTTGTCGCTCAGGAATTCTTCGTAGGGAACCGGATTATGCTCATAATAAGGGGCATCCCATTTTTTCCATTCCGGATCCTCGTCCTTGTAAGCAAGCTCCCAGATGCGGAATAGATCCCTGTCTTCGATTTTTCGCAAAATGACCTCTGAATGCATGACCAAACCGCCATCCCCCGTTTTATATGCATGTAATTGGAACCGGCATCCGGTTGGACCTGCCTGCCGCGGCCGCTGCAAGCGGCCGTTCCTTCCTAGACGGGACACACTCGGCTAGAGTTGCAACCCTTTAAATTGCATCGCGCATTGACTGCACCCCGCATAGGATCGCACCAAACATTAATTGCATTCCGCATTGAGTGCACCCCGCATTGATCGCACCAAACATTAATTGCACTCCGCATTGACTGCACTCCGCATTGACTGCACTCCGGATTTGACTGCACTCCGGATTTGACTGCACTCCGCATTGACTGCACTCCGCATTGACTGCGCCCTGCATTGACTGCATTCCGCTTAAGCATCCCGCTTAGATTTCGAGTGAGCCCCGTGCTTTCTTGCATTCGGCACTCTTTTGCTTCGAGCTCCGCCCGCATGCAGCATCCAGTCCATATGATTTTCGGCCCCAAGCGGCGGAAGTCCTACACCAGCCTGCGAAATTGGGACGGAGGAACGCCGACGAGCTTTTTGAAATGCTTGTAGAAATGCGCCGTATCCCAGTAACCGACCGCTTTGGCGATGTCATGGGTTTTCATCCCCGTGCCGCGAAGCAGCTCCATCGCCTTGTCGATCCGCACCCGGTGCAGGCAGTCGGAGAAGCTGTGGCCGGTCTCTTTGTGGATGAGCTGGCCGAGATAGACCGGATTGACATGGTAGGCGGCGCCGAGCGTTTTGAGCGAATAGTCGTGCATGTAAGAAGTCTGGATTTCAGCCAGAATCTGGCGCACGACCGGGCTTTGCTCCTGCCTGGCGCCAAGCGCCTGCAAGGCGGTCCGGGCGATTCGCCGCACCTGCTCCTTGAGCTCCGCGAGGGAATTGCAGCGGTACAGATCGGCGGCGGCTCCCTGAAAGGGAGGAAGATCCCCCTGCTGAAGCGCATCCCCTGCCTGCCGCTTCAATTCCAGCACCATCTCCGCTGCACCCAGCCGGACATCCTCGGGCCGGACATGGGAGCTGCCGGCCAATTCATCCAGGTCTCGGCTGATTTTCTCCAGCAAAGCCTCCTCGTCCAGCGCTAGCAGCAGCCTGCCGTACGTTTCGATCTGAATGGAGGGGCGTGCCGGACCGCAAGACGGATCCTCGGAAACGGCTGCAACCTCCTCATAAGCGAGAAGCATCTTCTCCGGATGAAGGAGAGCGTACTCCAGAGCGGTCTGCGCCTTGCGGTAAGAAAGCGGGGCTTGGCCGAAGCCTATCTCCGCCGTACCCGCTCCGATGCGCAGAGGACGGCGGATGGGCGACCCCAGCTCCCGCCTAAGCGCCAGCAGCATAGAATGGGCCTGCCTCAGCGTTCCGGCCTCTGCGTCCGGAAGTCCGAGCAGGATGACAAGGCGGTCGTTGTCGTCGAGGAACAGCAGATGTGGCCTGCCGGTCTGCCCCAGCCAGGCCGAGGCGGCGGAGCGGATATTCTCCGGGGAACAGGCTTCGGGCATCGAGCCGCCGGCAGGTCTGCTTGAGGAGGATGCTGCCGAGGCATCTCCAGCCGCAGCGTCACAGGCCTCTCCTGCAGCGTCCCATGCTGCAACGGCAGCAAGAACGCACGGGCTGTCCAGCTTGAGTCCCAGGAATTCCGCCCGCGCCTCCCATTGCTCGGCGCTGATGCGGCCGTTCATCCAGCGGTACATGATGTTGTCGCGGACAAGCTCCACCTGCTCGCCGGTGAGCGTTTCGATCCGGGCGCGGTTCAGCTTCTCCACCGTGGCGCGCAGCGTTTCGGCCAGCTCCGCCATGTCGATCGGCTTGAGCAGATAGTTTTCGATGCCCAGGCGCATGCCTTCCCTTACGTAGTCGAATTCGCTGTACCCGCTCAAAATGATGCATTTCAGAGCCGGATTCCGGCTGCGGCAGGCGCGGATGAGCTCAATCCCGTTCATCTCCGGCATGGAGATATCCGTGATCAGAATATCGACTGCCGCCTCGGAAGCTTCCATGTCCTGCAGCGCCAGAAGGCCGTCCTCGGATTCGCCGGCCAGCCTCAGCTGCAGGGAAGTCCAGTCGACGAGGCGGGCGAGGCCTTCCAGGATGAACGGCTCGTCATCTACGATCCAGACGTTGTACATGATCTTCCTCCTTTGCATAGAGGGGCAGGCGGAGCGTGATCCGCGTGCCTTTGCCCTTTTGGCTGGCCAGGCTGAGGCCGTAGCCGTCGCCGAATTGAAGCCGGATGCGCTCGTTCACGTTGCGCAGACCGATGGAAGACCCGGCAGCCGGACCGCTTACTGCTGGCGGCGGCGCTATGGACGCCCCGTCGGCGGGAGACGAGTCCACGGCTCCGCCATGCGAGCGTCCCGCGAGCTGCTTCTGGATGGCGAGCAGACGGTCGATCTCCATGCCTTTGCCGTTATCCTCCACCTCGATGATCAGGCAGGACTCGCCGTTCGCCTCTTCCTTCCGGGCGGAGATGTCGATCCGGTTATCCGGCGACTTCGGGTTGAACCCGTGCACGACGGCGTTCTCCGCCAGCGGCTGCAGGCAGAGCTTCAGCAGCGGAGCTTCGCGGAGGCCATCCTCGATCTTGATGGAATAGTGGAGCTTGTCACGATGACGAATGCGATGCAGCTCCAGGTATTGGCGGCAGTAAGCCATCTCGTCCTCCAGCCTGACAATCGTCTCGGGCCGCACGGAATAACGGAAGAGGGAGGCGAGCACGAACGTCATTTCGCCGACGTCGTCGGCTCCCTGGATCATGGCGCGCATCCGGATCGCCTCCAGCGTGTTGTAGAGAAAATGCGGGTTGATCTGCGCCTGCAGCGCCATCAGCTCGGCCTGCTTTTGCCTGGCATCCGACACATAGACCTGATCGATATAGGCGCGCAGCTCCTCCAGCATGCCGTTGAAGGTCGAGGAAATCTCGCCGAGCTCGTCCTGGCTCCCCACCGGCACCCGAATCGAGAGATTGCCCTGCTTGGCCTGCTTCATCGCCCGGATGAGTATCCTTGTTCTGCGCGCGTGCCGGTAGACGGCGCCGTAAGCGAGACCGATCATGATGAGGATGCCCAGAGCGGTCAGCGTGAACAGCTTGAGCTTGAGCCCCTTGTACTGCCGCTCCATCTCGGCGGCCGGCACGATCGCGCCGACGAACAGATTGCTTCGCGGCGTCCAAAGGGCGGACGTATAGGAAGCCCGGTCGAGCTTGGCGTACCCTTGGGAAGCGAGCAGCGGCTGCATGTGCGGATAGCTGCCATGCCACTTGCCGGAGGAGTCGAACAGCACCTGCCCGTTCGGATAGAGGACGAGCTGGGAGCCCATCGCGGTGCCGGGATCGCTGCGCAGCAGGTTTCGAATGCCCTCGGCGCTGTAAGTGACGAGCAGGGCGCCTTCATTTTGCAGCGTATCCGGATCGTTGATATCGAAAGTGAAGGTATAATCGCCGCTGCCAAGACCGAGGATCGAGTTCAGCCCGGCCGTTCGGGAGCTTGCCGTCCGGCTGCCGCGCATGGCGTCGATCGCACGCTGAACGTCGTCTCCGTCGCGGCTGATCCAGCTGATTCCCTGCGTGTTGCTGCTGTTGAACACGAAGAAGAAGCGCTGGCTGCGGCTGTACAAGGCGATCTGGCGGATGTCGTCCTTCTTCTTCATCTGGGCCCGGACATACGTCTCGATGTTCCGGTCCTCCGAGCCGCCGGAGGCGATATATTGGTTCAGCCGGTTCTGGATATAAGAAGGAAAGTCGTAGCGGAGGCAGTAGAGCAGATCGCTCAGCACCGGCTGGTTCTGATAGAGAGTCAGCATGATGTCCTGCGCCTGGTCGAGCCGCTGGTCCAGGTAGCGGCTGACGCTGCCCGCCGTCTCGGCCTGCAGCCCGCGCTCCTTGCCCAGCACGGAGTCCCGCGAATAGCTGTACACAAGCGCTCCCAGCGAGCAGAAGGTGACGATCGTGACGAGGGAAAAAACGAGGATGATGCCGTTGAACAGCTTGGAACGGAAATAGATATGGTAGATTTCGGTCAGTTTGGCCAAGTCCGGTTCCCTCCAGCGTCAGTATGCAGCCAGCCTTACCATAGCATGAAGGGGATAGGCGGGCAATGGAATCGGAGGCGCCGGGAAGCGGCTTGGCGGGATTACCTTTAATCTGTACATCAAAGCTAAAGTATCGTCTCTACTTGGGCGCAAATTCGCCGTGCTACAGTTGAAGGGCCGGTAATACCGAGGCAAACTTCGGAAGGGGGACAACACATGAATAGGCTTGCAACCGCATTCCGGGATCTACGGCGGAACGGCGCGTTCCTCCTGATGGTGCTGCCGGGAGCCGCCTGGTTCATCCTGTTCTGCTATCTGCCGATGCCGGGGGCGATCTTCGCTTTCAAGGAGTTCCGCGTCGATCTTGGCGGCGGATTTTTCGGAGCGATCTTCCGCTCGGAATGGGTCGGATTCAAAAACTTCGAATTCCTGTTCAAAGCCCATGACGCTTATATCATTACGAGAAACACGGTTCTCTACAATCTCGTGTTCATCGTCCTCGGTCTCGTCTGCTCGGTCGCGATGGCGCTGCTGCTCTTCCAGCTGACGCAGAAGCGGCTCGCCAAGCTGTACCAGACGGCGATGTTCATGCCTTATTTCCTTTCTTGGGTCATCGTCAGCTACTTCACGTTCAGCTTCCTGAGCGTGGACAAGGGCGTCGTCAACCAGCTGCTCGGCACGCTCGGCGTCCAGCCGATCGACTGGTATTCCGATCCCAAGTATTGGCCGTACATCCTCGTGTTCATGAACCTGTGGAAGGGAGTCGGCTACTCCAGCGTCATCTATCTGGCGGCCATCGCAGGCATCGACAAAACCTATTACGAGGCGGCGATGATCGATGGAGCGAGCAAATGGCAGCAGACCTTGCGCATTACGCTGCCGCTCATCCGGCCGATGATGATCATCCTCACGATCCTGGCGGTCGGCGGCATTTTCCGGGCGGACTTCGGCTTGTTCTTCCAGATTCCGCGAGATTCCGGAGCGCTCTTCCCGGTCACCAACGTCATCGATACGTATGTCTACCGCTCGCTCAAGGTGCTGGGAGACTTCGGCATGAGCACCGCAGCCGGCCTTTATCAGTCCGTCGTCGGCCTGATCCTCGTGCTGACCACGAACAAGATCGTCAAAAAAATCAATGAAGAGCAGGCGTTGTTCTGATGAGCATGATCCCGAAAACCGCAGGCGCCGCCGCTGTGCCGGCCGGAACGAGCCGCCGCAGCCGCGACTTCCACCGCCTCTCGCCGTTCTGGAACACCATTTTCCATCTCGTATCCGGGGGCTTCGCTCTGGCCTGCGTGTTCCCGTTCCTTTTCGTCGTCATCATTTCCCTGACGAGGGAGCAGTCGCTGCTCGAGGTCGGCTACCGGATCATTCCGGATGCCTTGAGCCTTAGCGCTTACCGCTATATTTTCCAAACGGGCGACCAGCTGCTGCAATCCTATCTCGTCACGATTACCATCACGGTGCTGGGAACGCTGCTTACGGTCGTGATGACGACTCTGTATGCGTACGCATTATCCCGAAAAAGCTTCAAGTACCGCGGTTTCTTCTCGTTTCTGGCCTTCTTCACGATGCTGTTCAGCGGCGGCCTCGTGCCGACGTACATCGTCGTGACGCAGTTCCTGCACCTCAAGGATACGCTGTGGGCGCTCATCCTGCCGATGGCGATGAACGCCTTCAACATTCTCGTGCTGCGCACGTTTTTCCAGACGATGGTGCCCGATCCGATCATCGAGTCCGGCAAAATCGACGGAGCGGGGGAGTTCCGCGCGCTGTTCAGCCTCGTGCTGCCGATCTCGCTGCCCGGACTCGCCACGATCGCCCTGTTCAGCACGCTGGGCTACTGGAACGACTGGTTCAACGCGCTGCTCTACATCGACTCCAACCAGCTCGTTCCGCTGCAGGCGCTGCTGATGCGGATCCAGAACAGTATGCAGTTCATCATCCAGAACTCGTCGCTGCTGAGCAGCGGCCAGAGCAAGGAGATGATCCGCTCGCTGCCGCAGGAGACGTCGCGGATGGCGATGGTCGTGCTGGCCACCGGCCCGATCGTGCTGGCGTATCCGTTCTTCCAGCGGTATTTCATCCAGGGGCTGACGATCGGGGCTGTGAAGGACTGAGCGGCTGCTTCAGGCTGCTCGGATCAAAGGCTGAAGAGCGTTTGATGCCGCTCGCGCCGGGGCTGAAGACGGAGTGATGCCGCTCCGCGCCAGGGCTGATGACAACGTGCTGCCGCTCCGCGCCAGGGCTGGTCGGAGTGATGCCGCTCCGCAGGCGGATGGCCGTTCCGATCGCTGTTGAAGTCCGGATTTCCTCGATTAGATGAGGTTCAAGGTGGAAATCCGGCCTTCAAAGGCGAACGCTGACGCTTCTCCACGGCCATCTCGCCTGCTCCGGGCATCCGCTTCAGCCCAATAGGCATCGGCCGTCGCCGCGCAGCCCGCTCCGGCTTTATGGATTCGTGCCGCAGCCGTTGCCGCGCAGCCACGCTCCGGCTTTATGGATTCATGCCGCAGCCGTCGCCGCGCAGCCCGCTCCGGCTTTACGGATTCGTGCCGCAGCCGTCGTCGCGCAGCCACGCTCCGGCAATAGGAAGCCGAAGCTTATGGCACTCCTCCGACACTTGCACTCTGCCGACCGGAACACAAGGGGCCTTCGCCGAGCCTGTTCCCGGCCGCTATCGGACATACGATCCGCTATTTGGCCGATTCGCACGGAAATGGACTTTTATCGGACATGAGATCCGTTATTTGCCGTTATTTGCCCGGAAAAGGGCGATTTAGGTGCTGGAAGAAGGAAATAGCGGAACGTATGTCCGATAATTCCGAAAATCGCTCCAAAACTTCGAAATAGCGGAACGTATGTCCGATAGATTCGGCGCCAAGGGTGGAGAAGCGCCCGAGATCTCGGAAAGCAGCCGATTCAACGAATATTTGCGGCCGCCCTCTGTACCGGGTGTCCCTGAATAGATAATCTTATACTTACGGGGGATGAGAACATGAAGAAACGGATGGGAATCATGGCCCTGCTCCTGCTGGCGGGAGCTGTAGCCGGCTGCTCCGGCGGCAATAGCAATAATAGCGGCGGCAATGCCGCAGCGGGCAATACCGGAGCGGCGGCCAACGCCGGAACGCCGAAGGCGGACGAGAAGCCGGTCAATCTGGTCTGGTACACAATCGGCACGCCGCCGAAGGATCTGGCCGCCGTCAACGATGAAATCAACAAGTATATCAAAGACAAGATCAACGCCACCGTCGAGATGAAGATGCTGGACTGGGGCGATTATTCCCAAAAGATGCAGATTACGATCAATTCCGGCGAAAATTATGACATCGCTTTCACCAGCTCATGGGCCAACGATTATTTCGCCAACGCCAAAAAAGGCGCCTTCTACGAGCTGGACGGCCTGCTCGATAAGCAGGGCGCAGGCATCAAGCAGGCGCTGAACCCGGCCTTCCTCGAAGGCACCAAGGTGAACGGCCACAACTACGGCGTGCCGACGAACAAGGAACTGCCGCAGCAGCGCGTATTCCGCTTCAACAAGACGTATGTCGACAAGCTGGGACTGGACATCAGCAGCGTGCGCACGATCGACGACCTGGAGCCGCTGCTCAAAACGTTCAAGGAAAAAGAACCGGGCATCGCTCCGATTCCGGCCAAAATCGCGGAGTTCCTGCCTTTCGACCTTCCCGTCAACGATCTGCCGTTCATCGGCGTGCCGCTGAAAACGACGGATTACAAGCTGATCAACGTCTGGGATACGCCGGAAGCGATGAGCTATCTCAAAACGATGCACAAATACTATGAAGCCGGCTACCTGCCGCGCGACGTAGCGACGCAGAAGGATGCAGGCGATTACTTCAAGACGGGCAAATGGCTCGTGGACGTCGCCGACGCCCAGCCATACGCCGACAACCTGTGGTCCGCCGACGCCGGCTACGAAGTCGTTTCGAAGCCGATGCAGGACCCGATTACGTTCAACTGGTCGGTAGCAGGTTCCCTGCAGGCCATCAATGCCAAGTCCAAGCATCCCGAGAAAGCGATGGAGTTCCTGAACCTGCTGTATACGGATGCGAATCTGATCAACCTCGTCGACTTCGGCATCGAAGGCAAGCACTACAAGAAAACGGGCGAAAAGGTGAAGGAGACGATTCCGGACAGCGGCTACGGCTTCCCGGCGTTCTCCGTCGGCAACATGATGCTGACGTACCTGAATCCGACCGATCCGGCCGACAAATGGGAAAAGTTCAAGGAATTCAACGAGTCCGCGACGAACGCTCCGCTGCTCGGCTTCCAGCTCGATACGAGCAGCATCACGACCGAGCTTGCGAACTTGAAGAACACGAAGGAAGCCGTCTACAACGGCCTGTTCTCGGGGACGCTTGATCCGGAGAAGAATATCGCCCAGATCAACCAGAAGCTGAAAGACAACGGCCTCGATAAAGTGATGGCCGAGGTCCAGAAGCAGATCGACGCCTGGAAAGCGTCCAAGTAAGTCCCCTTTATATTCGAAGAGGCGCCACGAAGCTCAAAGGCAGCCATCTCGTGAATGCCAGGAAAGCGTCCAAATAACCTTGCGTAATAAATAAACAGGCGTCCTGAAGCCAAGCTGGCTCGGGGACGCCTGTTTTTTGTCTTCCCAATATTCGCGGCAGAGGTTATAGGGGAGTTACTAGAGAATTCGAGCGGCCGTCGAGGCCGGGTCCGAGGAGCAGGCTGAGCAGCAGCAACCCGAGATTTAAGAGAAAAGGCTGAGCAGCAGCAAGCTTAGCAAGGTTGGGGGCACAGCAGCCTGCCCAAGTCGGGAAGCCAACTTTTTATTTTTTGCGAGCCTCCGGGAAACCGGAAAAAGACAGCTCCCGAAGATGCTAGAGGCTGTCTTTTTTTTGTATGAATCCCTCAAATCCTTAACTCCTCAATTCCTGTTCTTGGTCCTCAGTCTTACCGTCCTTGACTCTCATTCCTACTGTCATTGACTCTCATTCCTGCCATTCTTGACTCTCATTCCTGCTGTCATTGACTCTCAGTCCTGCCATTCTTGACTCTCATTCCTACTGTCATTGACTCTCAGTCCTGCCGTCCTCCACTCTCAGTCCTGCCGTCCTTGAACTCCTCCGTCTCCCCGCTCTGAACCCGCCAGTCCACGAGAACCAGAGCGTTAACGATCAGCACATAGACGGGGTATGCGAACATCGCCCCCAGAAGCATCAGCCCGATGGCGGGGTTGGGCTTGTCTCCCGGATCCGCAATCGGGAAGAAAGAGGCGAACACATAGAAAAACAACGCCGAATAGGGAAGCCACAAAAGCGCGGATATATAGCGGCTGCGCTTTTTCCCGAATTTCCTCCTCGTCCAGACATAAGCGAGCACGGTCACGGCAAGCCAGAGGGCCGCAGGAAAGCCTTCTGTGATAAGACTCATCTGCGACCGGCTCCAGCCGGTGAGCCGTTCGATCCGATAGTAGTTGGCGCCAAGCTCGAAATAGATCGTGAACGGCAGCGCATAAAGCGCGCTGGCCAGGTTGAGCCTCAGGAAGCCCAGAGTGAATCTCTTCATGGCGTTCTCTTCTTTCTCCCTTATATTCCCTGTCAGCATTGACGATTGGGGAGGGGAAAAAGACGATCGGCCAAGCTTTCTCAAAAACGAGAGGCTTCTGCTGCAGGACGCTTTTGCAGTCCGGGCAGATACAGGAGCAGAAAGACCGAACGCGCGGCGGCGAAGACGGTGAAGGCCGCCCATAAGCCGTCATTTCCCCAGGCAGGCAAGAAGAGAAGGGCGCCGGCTGCAAATGCGGCCAAGGAGAGCAGCATGGAGTTTCGGATCGGACCCGTCTCCGTCAAGCCGGTAAAGACGCCGTAGAAGGTAATTCCCGCTCCCGCTGCGGCGGGAAACAGCGTCAGCCAGCCGCTATAGGCGAGCGCGCTGCGGATTACCTCGGGGCTGCTGGCGAAGAGAGGAATCAGCGCCTCCTTGAACGTCTGGTAGAGCAGCGTCATCAGCAGCGCCGCCGCAGCTGTCCAGAACCAGGTGAGCCGAATCGTGCGGCGCAGCAGCGCGGCATTGCCGGACCCTTTGGCTTGGCCGGCATACAGGCTCCCGGCGTTCCCGATTCCGTCATAGAGATAGGCCATGAAATAATGGATCTGAAGCAGGATGGCGTTCGCGGCCAGAAATGTCGTGCCTAGAGATGCGCTCGCCGCCGTGAAGCCGTTGATCATTCCGAGCAGGCACAAGGTTCGGATGAACAGATCGGCGTTGGCCCGGAACATCCCCGCCCATCCGCCTGCTCCAAGGGCCGCCGCCGCGCCCGGCAGGCTAAGCCGGAAATGGGGAGAACGCAGCTATTTAAATGAACATATTGATGCGGAAGAAACCAAAAAGTATGTGGA